>JAISNE010000198.1 GCA_031276375.1 Accumulibacter sp. | reverse complement strand
CGAACGGTCCTTTTGCCTGAGCGTTTCCGGGTGGATTGCGCCTTCGGCGGCGGATCGCAGAGATTTTTTCGCGCCCGCGCTCTCCCGTTCGCCGGCGAACTATAGCGCGAGACGATGCGCCACCGCAAGCCGGGGCGGGGGTCGGGGGTCAAGGAAACTTATCCCCTTGTATCTTCCCCTCGCAGGCCGGAACGGATGGATTTCTGCTGTTTGACCGGCCCGGCTGGATAGTTCGTTATCCCCTTGGAACAGCGATGATTCCGTGGGCGAGCCAGGAGCATCCAGCCTACTTTCACCCAAAATTCAACGGTTTACTCTTGCGGCGGCAAAGCCTCCGGAAATTTCTACCGATTCCTGAAACCCGACTCCCGTCCTCCGGACACGAAGGTATGACCCTGCGTAAAGCGCGTCAAACAATGTTGACTTCCAGTTGCTTGCCCAGGCAGGAAAAGGCGGATTCGATGGTTTCAAGGCGCGTTTTGTGGCGCGCGCGAAAGATGCGCTCGACATTCGGCGGCGCAATGGCAAGCCGCCGCGCAAGGTCTGATTTTTTCACGCCTTGCGCGAGCATTTCCTTGCGCAAAAACACTTTCGAGACGATGAGCGCAGGCAGCCTGAGCGCGTGTTCGCCCTTCTTGACCCTGGACGGCAAGGGAACCGGACGGCGTTCGTCAAAGCAGAACTCAATGCCGGATTCCAGTGCGTCCAGGGCCTCGCGCAAGGCTTCCTCGACATTCGCGCCCACGCTATGCACAAAAGGAAAATCCGGGAATTCCACCAGGATTTCCCCGTTGCCGTCTTCTTTCAGGCTGACCGGATAGAACATGATTTCACCTCACTTCACGCCAAGGTCTTTCGTGATGGTTTCCACCAGCCCCGTCTCATTTCCCTTGCGCCATGATCCGGAAAAATGCCGGCATTTCCGTTGAGCGTCACCTTGAAATGCGCCCCCTTCGCCGAGGCAAAGGTCGCGCCCAGGCTTTTCAGGAAGCGGCGGAATTCACTGTATTTCATGATTTTTACCATCAGGACTAAAGTCAAGTTTTTTGAATATCCAGGATCGAGATGAAACCGCAAATGACGTTTCGCGCTCCGGCGGCGCGCGCGGCTTCCCCCGCCCCCTGATCCCTGACCCCTGATCCCTGCCCCCCTGAAATGCCCCAACCTGAACGTCCCGATCATTCCCGCGCCGGGCGCGGCATTCTGATGGCTTTGCTGGCCACCGTCGCCTATGCCGTCGTCGACGCGCTGTCGAAATACCAGGCGCGCGAGTATCCGGTCATGATGATCGTGTGGGCGCGCTATTTCGTGCCGCTGGTGTTGCTGCTGGCCGTGTTTCTGCCCAGGCGCGGCGCGCGCATGCTGCGCACCGCTTTTCCGCTGGTGCAGGCGATCCGCGGCGCGCTGCTCACCGCCGGCACGGTGTTCATCGTTTTTGCCTACCGCGTCATGCCGATGGCCGAGGCGCAGGCGATCAGTTTCATCCATCCCGTCCTGCTGACCGTGCTGGCGGTGATTTTCCTCGGCGAGAAAGTCTCCGCGTCCGGCTGGGCCGCCGTGCTGGCCGGTTTTTGCGGCGTGCTGGTCATCGTGCGGCCCGGCGGGGGCTTGTTTTCCCCGGCATCTTTCCTGCCGCTCGGGCTGGCGCTTTGCTTTTCGTCCTATCAGATTTTCACGCGGCTGATCGCCGGGCGGGAGAATTCGCTCAATTCGCTGTTTTGCGTGCTGCTGGTCGGGTCGCTGGCGATGAGTCTGGCGCTGCCGTTTTCGTGGGTCGATCCAACCGGGAAGGGGCTGTTCCTTTTCGCCCTGATCGGTGTAACGTCCGGTATCGGGCATTTTTCGACGATCAAGGCGCTGGAGCTCGCGCCGGCGTCGCTGCTCGCGCCGTTCGCCTACATCCAGTTGCTGTGGGTCGGTCTTCTCGGCGCGCTGGTCTTTGGCGATTTTCCGGATGCCGTCACCTTGTCCGGCATGGCGGTCGTGGTGGTCAGCGGGCTGCTGGTCGCCGCCTCGCGCCGGCGCGGCGTTTGAAACACGAGGTTTTTCCGATGTTCTACCGTATCGTCTGCATCGTTTTTCCACTGTTCGCCGTGGTCATGGCCGGTTTTCTCTACGCCCGCAAACGCCGGCCGGACATGTCCGCGGCCAACCGCGCGAACATCGAGATTTTCCTGCCGGCGCTGATTTTCACCGCGCTGGCCGACAAATCGTTCAATCTGGCCGACAAGCTGCCGATCGCGCTCGGCTGCGCGGTGGTGGTCATCGGTTCGGGATTGCTGGCCTGGCCGTTGGCGCGGCCGCTGGGCGTCGATCCGCGGGCGCTGGCGTCGACGGCGATGTTCAGCAACGCCGGCAACATGGGGCTGCCGCTGATGCTGTTCACCTTCGGGGAGCAGGCGCTTGGCGCGGCGGTGGTGTTGATGCTCATCCTGACCGTGCTGCAATTCATCGTTTCGCCGTGGCTGCTGGGCGGGCGGTTTTCCCTCGGCGCGCTGTGGCGCGAACCGTTCCTGCTGGCGGCGGCGCTCGGCGTCGGCGTGAGCCTGTGCGGCTTCGCGTTGTGGCCGCCGATATTGTCGGCGTGCAAGCTGCTGGGCGATATTTCGCTCGGGCTGATGATTTTTTCGCTCGGCGCGCGCCTGGCTTCGGCGCGCGTGGGGTCGATGCTCGGCATCGGCATCGCCGGCGCCATCGTCACGCCGGTCACCGGGATGCTGCTGGCCTGGCTGTTCGGGACGCTGGCGGGCTTCGCCAAGGCGGACATGGACATCCTCTTTCTGTTTGGCGCACTGCCGCCGGCGGTGACGTGCTTCATCTTCGCCGACCGCTACCAGTGCGCGCCCGACAAGGTGGCGGCGATCGTCATGATCGGCAACGCCTCGGCGCTGTTTTTCATTCCTTTCGCGCTGGCCTTGCGCCTTTGACCGCCGGCTGGGGCGGGTCCTGGCCGGCCGATTCGCCCATCCCGCTGTCCAGGTAGACTTTCGCCTGCCCGCGCAGCCAGCCGCAGAAGGCCCGCAGCGCCTCCGATTCCTGTTTGCCTTCCGGATAGACGAGATAATAGCTGCGCTGGTTGTGCAGCACGTAGGGACAGGGCACCACCAGTTCTCCCGAGGCAATTTCGTTGAGCACGAAAAAGCGCGGCATCAAGGCGACGCCCAGGCCCGCCTTGGCGGCCTCGACGAGCATCGAGAAAATTTCGTAGCGCGACCCGCCCATGGCGTTGACGTTGGTCAGGCCGGCGATCTGGAACCATTCCCGCCAGGCGTCGGGACGCGAGGATTGATGCAGCAGCGGCATCCTTTCGAGTTCCGAGGGTTCGATCGACGACCTGCCGTCGATGAGCGAGGGCTTGCAGATGGGCACCATCTCTTCGCCGAACAGGTATTCGGTGACGGCGCCCGGCCATACCGGATCGCCGAAATGGATGGCCGCGTCGAACGGTGTGTCGATGAACATGAACGGCTCGTTGCGCGTGGTCAGGTCGAGCGTGATTTCCGGATGGCGTTTCTGGAAATCAATCAGGCGCGGAATCAGCCAGCGCGTGGCGAAGGTGGGAATGACCGCCAGTTCGAGCACCCTCCCGGCGCTCCGGTGCGCCATCAGGGACAGCGTGTCGTGTTCGATGCGCTTCAAGTTTTCGCGCACCTGCCGGGCGTAAATCTGCCCCGAGCCGGACAGCGAGACCCGCTTTTTGACGCGATCGAACAACTGCATGCCCAGATAATCCTCCAACGCCGATATCTTCCGGCACACCGCGCTTTGCGTGAGCGAGAGCTCCTCCGCGGCCCGCGTGAAGCTCTGGTGCCTCGCCGCCGTCTCGAAAGCGACGAGCAGATCCGTCCCCGGAATTTTTCTGCGCATGATTATTCCAAAACAGAACGATCTACTGAATATACATCGTTTGCTATTGCGTGAAAACGTGCAAATAATGACTTATCGTTTTACCAAACGATCGCTTTTCGGCAAAGTCTTTTTCCACACCACAACAACATCGTCCAGGGGGAAATTTCCCGGTCTGCCATGCCGGACTTGCCTCGGGCGAGGAGGACTCCATCATGAACGATACCGGCACCCGCAACACCCTCCAACGCAATCTGCGCGAGATATCGGAAAAGCACAGGCTGTCGCCCGCGCAAATCGATCACCTCGAACGTTATTTCGCCAACATCGACGCCAACAATTTCGTCGACGCCGATCTGGAAGAACTCCACGGCGCGGCCGTCCAGCACACCCGGCTCGGCCAGTCGCGCGCGGCCGGACAGGCCACCGTCACCCTGTACACGCCCGATTTCGACCGGCACGGCTGGCATTCGCCGCACACCGTCATCGACATCGTCACCGACGACATGCCCTTCCTCGTCGACTCGGTCACCATGGTCATCCACAACCGCGGGCTGGGCATCCATCGGCTCATCCATCCCGTCTTCGGCGTCGAGCGCGACGCGGCGGGCGTTTTCCAGAGAAGCGCCGGGCGCGGCGCCGCCGGCACGCGCACCGAATCGTGGATCCACCTGGAAATCGACCGGATCAGCGGCAACGAGGTAATCGGCGCGCTGCAAGCCGAAATCGCCGACGTGCTGGCCGACATCCGCGCCGCGGTCGAAGACTTCGCCGAAATGCGCCAGTGTGTCGAAACCGCCATCGGCGGCTTCCTCGACGGCGCGAAATCGGCCGATGGCGAGGAAATCATCGAATTCCTGCGCTGGGCGGCCAGCGAGAATTTCATCTTCCTCGGCTACGCGCACTACCAGGCCTGGACCGATGGCCTTTCCCTGACGCGCGCGCAGGACGGCGGCCTCGGCCTCTTGCGCCGCGCCGATCATCCGCGTTTCGGGCATTGCCGCACCGGCATGCCGAGCCGCATCGCCGAATTCGAGAAACTGCCCTCGGCGCTGACGCTGACCAAGGCGGACGCGCGCTCGATCGTGCATCGCTCGGGCTATCTGGACTACATCGGCGTGCGCGAGTGCGACGCCAACGGCGCGATCATCGGCGAACACGTTTTCGTCGGTCTTTACGCCGCCCACGTCTACCACATCTCGACCACCGAGATCCCGGTGGTGCGCCGCAAGGTGGCCGCCGTCCGCGCCGCCTGCGGATTCGCGCCGGGCGGGCACAACGACAAGACCCTGCGCAACATCCTGGAAACCTACCCGCGCGACGAACTGATCGAGATCGACGCCGCCGACCTGCAACGCATCGCCTACGGCATCGTCATGCTACAGGCGCACCAGCGGGTGCGCGTCTTCCTGCGCGGCGACCGCTGGCGGCGCTACGTCTCGGCGCTGGTCTACATCCCGCGCGACCGTTTCAGCACCACCTTGCGCCTGCGCATCATGGATCTGATCAGCACCACCCTGCAGGCGGGCAGCGTCGATTTCTTCCTCGACGTCAGCGAATCGCGGCTGGCGCGCCTGCACATGACCGCGCGCACCCCGGACGCGGCCGACTACCAGTATGACGCCGAGGCGATCGAGCGCGACGTCGCGCGCATCGTGCGCGGCTGGCAGGACGAATTGCAGCACAATCTGATCGACTACGCGGGCGAGGAGCGCGGCAACGCGCTGCTGCGCCGCTACGCCGCGGCGCTGCCGCTGGCCTACCAGGACCAGGTGCCGCCGAGTTCGGCGGTCTCGGACCTCGAACGCATCGAAATGGCGGAAAACAGCGGGCGGGTGGAAGTCAAGGTCAGCGCGCCCTACGGCGACGACGGCTCGCACCAGCACATCAAACTGTTCCTCAAGGGCCAGCCGCTGCCCCTGTCCGCCGTGCTGCCGGTGCTCGAAAACCTCGGCCTGACCGTGCTTTCCGAACAGCCGTTCAAGCTCACCGACATGGACCTCCATATCGCCGATTTCGCCGTGCTGCTGCCCAGCCCCGAGGCGCTCGAGGACGAAGCGGCGCGCGGCGCCTTCGTCGAGCTTCTGGGCAGACTCCTGTGCAACGAAGCCGAAAACGACGGCTTCAACCGCCTGACCCTGCTGGCCGGACTCGACGCGCCGCGGGTCAACATCCTGCGCGCCTACGGCCGCTACCTGCGCCAGGCCGGGCTGCCGTTCAGCCAGGTTTACATCGAACGCTGCCTGGCCGGCCATCCACGCATCGCCCGTCTGCTGTCCGATCTTTTCCAGGCGCGCTTCGCCCCGGAAGGCAGCGACGCCCAGGCCGAGGAAACCGACCGCGAACTGGCGGCCGCGCTCGCGCAGGTGAGCAATCTGGACGACGACCGCATCCTCTCCGGCTACCGCACCGCCTTCCACGCCACGGTGCGCACCAACGCCTGGCAGAAGGACGCGCAGGGCCGGGCGAAGGGTTATCTCTCGTTCAAGGTATCGTCGAAACTCATTCCCTTCCTGCCCAAACCCGTGCCGCTCTATGAAATCTTCGTCTACAACCAGCGCATGGAAGGCATCCACATGCGCGGCTCCTCCGTCTCGCGCGGCGGCCTGCGCTGGTCCGACCGCATGGAAGACTACCGCACCGAAGGTCTCGCGCTGGTCAAGGCGCAAATGGTCAAGAACGTCGTCGGCGTGCCGCTCGGCGCCAAGGGCTGCTTCATCGGCAAGCAGCTGCCGCCGGCCAGCGAGCGCGACGCATGGCTGGCCGAAGGCATCGCCTGCTACCAGACCTACATCCGCGGCCTGCTCGACATCACCGACAACCTGGTCGGCGGCAAGGTCGTGCCGCCCGCGAACGTCCGCCGCCACGACGGCGACGACCCCTATCTCGTCGTCGCCGCCGACAAGGGCACCGCGACCTTCTCGGACATCGCCAACGCCATCGCCATCGAATACGGCTTCTGGCTCGGCGACGCCTTCGCCTCGGGCGGCTCGGCCGGCTACGACCACAAGAAGATGGGCATCACCTCGCGCGGCGCCTGGGAAGCCGTCAAGCGCCACTTCCGCGAACTCGGGCGCGACACGCAAAGCGAACCGTTCACCGCGGTCGGCATCGGCGACATGTCCGGCGACGTCTTCGGCAACGGCCTGCTGCGTTCCGACAAGATCCAGCTCTTGGCCGCCTTCGACCACCGGCACATCTTCCTCGACCCGGATCCCGACGCCGCCCGGAGCTTCGCCGAACGGCAGCGCCTCTTCAACCTGCCGCGCTCGTCGTGGGACGACTTCGACAAATCGATCATTTCCCAGGGCGGCGGCGTCTGGCCGCGCAGCGTGAAGAGCATCCCGCTCTCGCCGCAAGTACGCGCCCGCCTGGCCATCGACGCGCCGCAGATGACCCCGAACGAACTGATGAACGCCATCCTCAAGGCGCCGGTCGACCTGTTCTACAACGGCGGCATCGGCACCTACGTCAAGGCCAGCACCCAGAGCCACCAGGACGCCAACGACCGCGCCAACGACGCCATCCGCATCGACGCCACCGAACTGCGCGCCAAGGTCGTCGGCGAAGGCGGCAACCTGGGCTTCACGCAGAGCGCGCGGATCGAATACGCGCTGAACGGCGGGCTGAACTACACCGACGCCATCGACAATTCCGCCGGTGTCGGCACCTCCGATCACGAAGTCAACATCAAGATCCTGACTTCGAGCCTGCTGCAAAGCGGCGACATGACGATCAAGCAGCGCGACGCCCTGCTCGCCTCGATGACCGACGACGTTGGCCGCCGGGTACTTGTCGACAACTACCAGCAAACGCAGGCCGTGTCGCTGGAAACAGCCCATGCCAGGGAACTGCTCAACGCGCACGGGCAGCTCATCCGCTTCCTCGAAACGAACGGCGGCCTCGACCGCGCCGTCGAATACCTGCCGGACGAAAAACACCTCATCGAGCGCGCGCAAATGGGCCGCGGGCTGACCGCGCCGGAAATCGCCGTCCTGCTGGCCTACGCCAAGATCGCCCTGAAACAGGCCATCCTGGAAACCAGCCTGCCGGATACGCCGGTATTCCAGAAACTCCTGGTGAACTACTTCCCCGAAGCGGTCGCCGAAAAATGCGCCGAGCAGATTCCGTCGCATCCGCTGCGCCGGGAAATCATCACCACCAAGATCGTCAGCCGCCTGGTCAACCGCATGGGCACGACCTTCACCCGGCAGATCGGCGACGAAACCGGCGCCGACCTGCCGCGGCTCATCTCCGCCTGGTACGCCGCCAGCGAACTGCTGGACGCCGAAGCGCTGTGGCGGGAAATCGAAGCGCTCGACCTGAAGATACCCGCCGCGCGTCAAATGGCGCTGATGATGGCCCTGCGCGAACTGGTCAGCGCCGCCACGCGGCAGATCCTGGCCTCGCGGATGGCCGCGGAGGGCATCGGCGAAATCGTCGGCGTCTACCGCGACGCCGTCGCCCAGGCCATGACCGCCGCCCGCGCCGGCCAGTCCGGCGTGGAATCGATATCCGCCCTGCTCGAAGCGCGCGCCACGATCGCCGGCGTATTCGAACTGGTCGA
>JAISNE010000137.1 GCA_031276375.1 Accumulibacter sp. | reverse complement strand
CCCAACCTATTAGTCAGCCCGCATAGGTTGGCGTGAAAGAACATTGGAGCGCGGGCGTCTCGCCCGCTTCGTGTTTTTTGCGGGCGGGACGCCCGCGCTCCATTATGAAAAACATCTTTCATCTTCCAGGGTGGTAGCCCGCATAGGTCGGGGTGAGCGAAGCGAACCCCGACCTTCGCCAGTTCTGTCCTTCAGGAACGACAACAGAGCAGGGGAGGGGAGGGGAGGTGTTTCCGAAGGCGCTGGAGGCGTTGACGCCTGGCTTCCGGATTTTCAGTGCGGCGCGTGTTCGTCGAGGTGGAGCAGGTCGTCGTGTTCGCGCTGGTTGGCTTCGTGCCGGCGCTTGACGAGCAGCATGCTGGCGCTGACGAAAAGCCCGAACAGGGTGATGACCCAGTAGATCGACAGGTCGGCCTTGCGCATTGCGTAATACAGGCCGGTCATGACCAGGATCGACAGGTTTTCGTTGAAGTTCTGCACGGCGATCGAATGGCCGGCGCCCATCAGGATGTGCCCGCGGTGTTGCAGCAGGGCGTTCATCGGCACCACGAAAAAGCCCGACAGCACGCCGATGATGACCAGCAGGGTCATGGCCAGCCACGTGTGGTGCACGAAATTCATCGCCAGCACGATGACGCCCATGGCGATGCCGAGCGGGATGACCTTGACCGACTTCTTCAGCGTGATGGTCCTGGCCGCCGCCGCCGCTCCCAGCGCCACTCCGACGGCGACGACGCCCTGCAGCATGCTCGATCTCGACAGGTCCATGTCGAGCGCGACTTCCGCCCAGTTGATCACGATGAATTGCAGCGTGGCGCCGGCGCCCCAGAACAGCGTGGTGACGGCCAGCGAGATCTGGCCGAGACGGTCCCGCCAGAGCAGCAGCAGGCAGTGGCTGAATTCACGGGTCAGGCGCCACGGGTTCTTGTGCAGCGGTTTGTAGTCGACGCCGGTATCCGGAACGTAGAGATTGAAGAGCGCCGCCACGATGTAGAACGCGCCGACGAAACAGAGCGCCACTTCGCATATCGTATCGATCCCGGTGTCGATGAACGGGAAATCGAACGCCAGGAAACGGTTGGCGAAAGCCGGTTCGATCAGCGCGCCGCCGACGACCACGCCGAGGATGATGGCGCCGACGGTCAGGCCTTCGATCCAGCCGTTGGCGACGACCAGCAGGCGGTGCGGAAGATATTCGGTGAGAATGCCGTACTTGGCCGGCGAGTAGGCGGCGGCGCCGAGTCCGACCACGGCGTAGGCCAGGAGCGGGGGGATGGCGAAGAACATCAAAACACAACCGATGAACTTGATCGTGTTGCTGATGAACATGACCCGCCATTTCGGCATCGAATCGGCGAAGGCGCCGACGAAGGCGGCGAGCGCGACGTAGGAAACGGCGAAAAACGATTTGAGCAGCGGTTCGTAGGCCGACTGCATCTCCAGCGAGCGCAGCGTGGCGATGGCGACGATCAGCAAGGCGTTGTCGGCGAGTGCTGAAAAAAATTGCGCCGCCATGATGACGTAGAAACCAAAGGGCATTGAAATCCGGGCATCTTTCTTGTCTGGGGGAGGATTTATACCACGAAATTCCAGGATGGCACGCCGGCGGACTGTCCGGAGACCGGACATCGCCGCGTCTTTGAGGCAGAATACCCGCTTGCCGCGCCGTCCGGCGCGCCTGTTTCGAGGGTTTGCATGTCACGTCCAATCCGGGCCCGTATCGATCTTGCCGCCATTCGCCACAATTACGGTATCGCCAAAATGCGCGCGGCGCGTTCCGGCGGCGCGGCCAGGGTCTGGGCGGTGGTGAAGGCCGACGCCTACGGGCATGGCCTGATGCGCGTGGCGAAATCGCTGGCCGACGTCGCGGACGGCTTTGCCCTGCTCGAAACCGATACCGCCGTGGCGCTGCGCGACGCCGGCATCCGCCAGCCGATCCTGCTGCTGGAGGGCTTTTTCGATCAACACGAGCTGGCCGTGTGCGCCGAGCGCGGATTGACGCCCGCCGTGCATCGGCTCGAACAATTGCGCATGATCCGCGATGCGGCCCTGCCGGCGCGCCTGCCGATCTACCTCAAGCTCAATACGGGAATGAACCGCTTGGGTTTCCGGCCGGAGGAAATACCCGCCGTCCGCCGTGAGTTGGCGGAAACGGCGCCTTGCCTGGCGTCCGTCACGCTGATGGCGCACTTCGCCACGGCGGACGGCGAGCGCGGCGTGGAATGGCAACTCGAATGCTTCCGGCAAATGAGCGCGGGCTGGAATCTGCCGGCCTCGCTGGCCAACTCGGCGGCCATCCTGCGCTACCCGCATACGGCCGGCGACTGGGCGCGCTCAGGCATCATCCTGTACGGCGCAAGCCCGTTCGCCGACGAAAGCGCCGCGAGTTTCGGGCTGCGCCCGGCGATGACCCTGACGAGCCGCATCCTCGGCGTGCAGGAGATCGGCCCCGGAGAGCGGGTCGGCTACGGCGGCATCGCCGAGGCTTCCCGGCCCATGCGCATCGGCATCGTCGCGTGCGGCTACGGCGATGGCTATCCCCGTCACGCGCCGAACGGAACGCCGATCCTGGTGGCCGGAACGCGCACGGTGACCGCCGGCCGCGTATCGATGGACATGTTGACTTGCGACCTGACCGACCTCCCGGCGGCGGGGGTGGGCAGCGAAGTCGTGCTGTGGGGCGAAGGGCTTGCCGTGGACGAAGTGGCCGCCGCCGCCGGAACCATCGGCTATGAACCGCTCTGCGCGCTGGCCCGGCGCGTGCCGGTGGTCGAAACCGGAGGCGGCGGAACAGAGAACGAAGTTTGACCAAGGCCGGCGCGAAAACGATCTATTCGTGTACCGACTGCGGCGCCGTTTCGTCGAAATGGCAAGGGCAGTGTCCGGGGTGCGAGGCGTGGAACACGCTGGTCGAAACCGTCGCCGAAACCGGGACCCCGGCGTCGCGGCGTTTCGCCGCGCTGGCCGGCGCGGCCAGGGTGCAAACGCTTTCCGACATCGAGGCGCGCGAAGAAGACCGGCTGCCGACCGGGGTCGGCGAGTTCGACCGGGC
>JAISNE010000089.1 GCA_031276375.1 Accumulibacter sp. | reverse complement strand
TTGTGGGTGATGAACAGGTAGGCCAGCCCGAGTTCGTCCTGCAAGCCCTTGAGCAGATTGAGTATCTGCGCCTGCACCGAAACGTCGAGCGCCGAGGTCGGCTCGTCGCAAACCACGAGTTCCGGCTGCACCGCCAGCGCCCTGGCGATGGCGATGCGCTGCCGCTGGCCGCCGGAGAATTCGTGCGGCCAGCGTTCCGCCGCGTCCGCGTCGAGGCCGACCTGCCGCAGCAGCGCGGCGACTGCCGCCGCCCGGTCGTCCGCCGCCGCGAGCACGCCGAGCGCGCCCATGCCCTCGGCGATGATCTCGCCGATGGACAGACGCGGATCGAGCGAGGCAAACGGATCCTGGAAAATCATCTGCATGCGGCGGCGCAACGGCCGCAGCGCGCGGCGCGATAGACCGGTCAGTTCCCCGCCGTCCAGGCGCACCCGGCCGGCGCTCGGCGGGATCAGTTGCAGGATGGCCTTGCCCACCGTGGTCTTGCCGCAACCCGATTCGCCGACCAGCGCCAGCGTGCGCCCGCGCGCGAGTTCGAGCGAAACGCCGTCGACGGCTTTCACGTGGCCGGCGACGCGCCGCAGGACGCCGCGCCGGATCGGAAAATGCACGCACAGGCCGTCGACTTCGAGCAGATTCTCCCGAACCGCCGCTTCCTGACGGGGAACCGGCGGCAAGACGAGCGTCGCCGGACGCTCGCCGCGCTCCGGCCCGACTTCACGGCCCTCCCCGAGCGCGTGACAGCGCGCGCGATGGCCGCGCCCCAGCTCGGTCCACGCCGGTGTTTCGACCCGGCAGCGCGCGTCGGCGAGCGGACAGCGCGCGGCGAAGCGGCAACCCGCGGGCATCGCCGCCAGCGCGGGCACCTGCCCGGCGATCGTTTCCAGCCGCGCGCCACGCGCCGCCCGGTCCGGCAGCGCGGCAAACAGCTTTTGCGTGTAGGGATGGCGCGGCGCGCCGAAGAACACGCCCAGCGGCGCTTCCTCGACGATTTCCCCGGCGTACATCACGCCGACGCGGTGCGCCATCCGCGCGACGACGCCAAGATCGTGCGTGATCAGCAGCATGCCCATGCGGCGCTCGTCCTGCAGGCGGCGCAAGAGTTCGAGAATCTGCGCCTGGATGGTCACATCGAGCGCCGTCGTCGGCTCATCGGCGATCAGCAGGCGAGGATCGCCGGCCAGCGCCATGGCCACCATCACCCGCTGCTTCATGCCGCCGGAAAGCTGGAACGGGTATTCCGTCAAACGCCGTTCGGGATCGGCGATGCCGACCGCCCGGAGCAGCTCCGCCGCCCGCGCCGCCGCCGCGCGCCCCCGCAAGCCGCCGTGCCTGCCGAGCACCTCGCCGATCTGCCGGCCGACGGTGAGCACCGGGTTGAGGCTGGTCGCCGGTTCCTGAAAGATCATCGCCATGCCGCCGCCGCGCACCGCGCGCAGATCGGCCTCGGCCAGCCGCATGAGATCGGTTCCGGCAAAACGCGCCTCGCCCCCGAGAATGCGCCCCGCCGCCGGCAACAGCCGCAACAGCGACAGCGCGGCCGCCGACTTGCCGCAACCCGATTCGCCGAGCAAAGCCAGCGTCTCGCCCGCGGCCACGTCGAAAGCGACGCCATTGACCGCCGTCAACACACGCCGCCCAACCACGAAACCAACGCGCAAGTCACGCACCGAAAGCAAAATATCGTTCACCCCGAAAACCCCGCATCAAGCACGGCAAGCACGGCGAATACCGCGAATACCGCGAAAAAACATCGACCATCGGCCCACGCGCCACGCGCGGGGCGGCGGCTCGACTTTTTTCAAGCCTACTCCGGTTTTCTCCATGCTTTCATCGTAAACCAACTCCGGTCTGAAACATCGCCCGCGAGAAAGGCGCTTGCATCCTCTTTTGCTTTTCTTCTTCTCTTGGGGGAAAGCGCCGAAGGCGGATGAGGGATGGCGGGTCAGTTTGCTTGAACGCTTGTTGCCATGCCCCCGCCGGCCCTCACTGGCCGAGCCACGCCGCCGCCTCCAGCGCGAAATAGCTCAGTATCCCGTCCGCGCCGGCGCGTTTGAAGGCCAGCAGGCTTTCCAGCGCGCACGCGTTGCCGTCGAGCCAGCCGTTTTGCTCGGCTGCCCGGAGCATGGCGTATTCGCCGCTCACCTGGTAGACGCAGGTCGGCACGCGGAACTCGTCCTTGACCCGGCGGACGATGTCGAGATAGGGCAGGCCGGGCTTGACCATCACCATGTCGGCCCCTTCGGCCAGATCGAGCGCCACTTCGCGCAGGGCCTCGTCGGAATTGGCCGGATCCATCTGATAGGTATGCTTGCTGCCCTTGCCCAGACTGGCCGCCGAACCGACGGCATCGCGGAAGGGGCCGTAGAAATTCGAGGCGTATTTCGCTGAATAGGCCATGATCCGCGTGTGGATCAGCCCGGCCGCGTCGAGCGCCGAACGGATGTGGCCGACGCGCCCGTCCATCATGTCGGACGGCGCCACCACGTCGACACCGGCGCGCGCGTGGGTCAGCGCCTGCCGCGCCAGCACTTCGAGCGTCTCGTCGTTGAGCACGTAGGCGCGCGGATCGCCGGCGTCGATCAGCCCATCCTGACCGTGGGTGGTGTAGGGATCGAGCGCCACGTCGGTGATCACGCCGAGGTCCGGAAACTCCTTTTTCAGCGCGCCGACCACGCGCGGGACCAGCCCGTCGGGATTCCATGCTTCCTCGGCGCCGAACGTCTTCCGCGACGGCTCGACGACCGGAAACAGCGCCAGCGCCGGGATGCCCAGCGCGCAGGCCCGTTCCGCGGTGAGCAGCAGCCGGTCGAGGCTTTGCCGCTCGATGCCGGGCAGGGACGCCACCGGCTCCACCCGGTTCGTTCCTTCGAGGACGAACACGGGATAAATCAAATCGTCGACCGTGAGCGTCGATTCACGCATCAGACGGCGGGAGAAATCGTCCCGGCGCATGCGGCGCGGACGCGTTCCCGGAAAACTCGCGTTACAGAAGATCATGATCTGGCCTTGCTCCTTGAAAATCGTCAAACGACGGGAACCATTTGCCTACCCTCGCCATCAAAGCTTTCAGATGGCGCGCCATCTCCCGCTAATCTCCCTAAGCGGGCGCCTTACCTCCCTGTAAGGCTTTTTGCCCCTGGTCAGCGAGTGACCGGGGGCTTTTGTTTCCGCACCGGCTTCGCCTTCTCCGCGCTCCGGGCGCTCCAGCCCATGGCGCCGCGCTTTCGCGGCCTTGCCGTTTTCCCCGCGATTTCCGGCTTCGCCGCCTGGCCCGCGCGCTCGGCGGACGCGATGCCCAGCCACCCGCCGAGCACCTTTTCCGCTTCTTCGATGCCGGTGTGTTTCAGGCTGGAAAAGAGTTGCACCGAGCAACGGTCGCCGAGGACGGCCAGCGCCTCCCTGACCTCGCCGGCGACCCGCGCCTGCTCGCGGCGCGTCAGCTTGTCCGCCTTGGAGAGCAGGACGTGGATCGGCTTGCCGGTCTGCCCGAACCAGTCGATCATTTGCGCGTCGAGTTCGGTCAAGGGATGGCGGCAGTCCATGATCAAGACCAGGCCGGCCAGCGCCGGGCGCCGCGTCAGGTAGGGCGCCAGCAGGCCTTCCCATTGATCGCGTATTTCCGCGGGCGCCCTGGCGAAACCGTAGCCGGGCAGATCGACCCAATAGCGGCCTTCGCCGAGCCGGAAATAATTCAGTTGCCGGGTGCGCCCCGGCGTCTTGGAAACGAAGGCCAGCCGCGTGTGCCCGGCGAGCGTGTTGATCGCCGACGATTTGCCGACATTCGAACGGCCGGCAAAGGCGACTTCCGCCACGGAATCGGCCGGCAGATCGGCGAGACTGGCGACGGTGGTGTGAAATGCGGCGTGCCTGAACAGTGACATGGGTTTTCCGGAGGCTTATCGTCGATGAACCGGACACGAGCTTGAAGACAGCAGCCGTCGCGGCGCGAAGCGCCGGTGAATGAACCGTTTTCCGTTCCCGGTCATTTGATCTCCAGCAGGCTTTCGTCCCACTTGGCGTGTTTCTCGAAGCCCAGCAGGTTGGCGATCGTCGCCGCGATGTTCGACAGGCCGGCCTTGTCCGTCTGTCTCAGGCCCAGCCTGCCGCCGCTCGCGTTGTCGTAGAGGATCAGCGGCACCGGATTCAGGGTATGCGCCGTCTTGGCCTTGAACGAGCCGTCCGGGTTCGTCTTCGGCTGCCCGGTTTTCTTGTCGAGTTCGTACATCTCGTCGGCGTTGCCGTGATCGGCGGTAATCAGCGCCACCCCGCCCAGGGCGTCGATGACCGGCAGGAGACGCCCGAGCGAGAGATCGACGGCCTCGATGGCCATCGTCGCCGCGCGGAAATTGCCGGTGTGGCCGACCATGTCGCCGTTGGCGAAATTGCAGCGCAGCGCGCGGTATTGGCCGCCGCGCAGCGCCGCGATCATGGCGTCGGCGATTTCCGCCGCCTTCATCCACGGACGCTGTTCGAACGGCACCACGTCGCTCGGCACCTCCTGGTACGTCTCCCCGTCGAACTTGTTCGAGCGGTTGCCGTTCCAGAAGTAGGTCACGTGCCCGTACTTCTGCGTTTCCGAACAGGCGAACTGGCTGATCCCGCTCTTCGAGAACCACTCGCCCATGGTGTCCTGGATCGCCGGCGGCGACACCAGGAAACGCTTGGGCAGCTTGAGATCGCCGTCGTATTGCAACATGCCGGCGTAAGTCACTTTCGGCGCGCGCGCGCGGTCGAATTTGGCGAAGTCCGCCTGCTCGAAAGCCTGCGTGATTTCGATGGCCCGGTCGCCGCGGAAATTGAAGAACACCACCGCGTCGCCGTCCTCGACCGTTCCGACCGGCTGGCCGTCCCTGGCGATGACGAACGGCGGCAAATCCTGGTCGATCGTCCCCGGAAACTTCGCGCGCAGCGCAGCGATCGCCTCGGCGGCGCTGGCGAAGCGGTCGCCTTGCCCGAGCACGTGCGTCGCCCAGCCCTTCTCGACCATGCTCCAGTTGGCCTCGTAGCGATCCATGGTGATCTTCATGCGCCCGCCGCCGGAAGCGATTCGCGCGTCGAAGCCGCCGGTATTGGCCTCGGCCAGGAAAGCCTCGAACGGCTCGACGTACTCCAGCGCGCTGGTTTCCGGAACGTCGCGCCCATCGAGCAGGATATGCACGCGCACGCGCTTGATGCCTTCCTCCCTGGCGCGCAGCACCATCGCCTTGAGATGAGCGATATGGCTATGCACGTTGCCGTCCGAGAACAGCCCGATGAAATGCAGCGCGCCCGGCTGGCCGTTCGCCCCGGCCCTGGCCGCCGCCACGATCTGCCGCCACGCCTCGCCCCGCCAGATCGCGCCGGACGCGATGGCCTCGGCGACCAGCGCCGCGCCCTGGCTGTAAACCTGCCCGGCGCCGATGGCGTTGTGGCCGACTTCCGAATTGCCCATGTCCTCGTCGGACGGCATGCCGACCGCCGTGCCGTGCGCGCGCAGATGAACGTTCGGATACCCGGCGAACAGCCGTTCGAGAT
>JAISNE010000010.1 GCA_031276375.1 Accumulibacter sp. | reverse complement strand
CGAGCCTGCTTTTGTTGGGGTTCGCTTCGCTCACCCCAACCTATGCGGGCTTGATTGGGGTGGAGTTCGGCAAGGAAGAACGAAATGTGCTGGATTTCCAGTGGGAAAAAGGGTGAATAATCAAGCGCGGAACGTGACGCCATGCGTTTGTTGCTTGAAGCCACGTGAGTGCAATTATCCTTCCACAGACCCCAACAATCTTTCCATGCGTCTCTTGGTAACCCTTTTTCTGATTTCGATTTTTATTTCTTCCAATAAACGTAGAGAAAATGCCGTCATTGCTCGGGCTGCGCGACGAAGCAATCCATGCGGCCTTCTGGATTGCTTCGTCACGCAGTCCGAGTAACGACGGAGGGGAATCGAATCCGTTTTTTATTCCATTTCGCGGGTTTGCCAGTATTTCATAGGACTATCGAGCCTGCTTTTGTTGGGGGGGTTCGCTTCGCTCCCCCCGACCTATGCGCTGATATTTCCCCTCAAATTTTCATGCACCATCCTCGTTTTTTTTAAGACGAGGCGGTCAAAATACCCGTCATTCCCGCGCAGGCGGGAACCCAGAAAAGGCGTGGAATACTGGATTCCCGCCTGCGCGGGAATGACGGGATGGGGGACGCTTCGGGTCATCCGATAATTTCTTCCCACGGATCGCGCCATCCCGGATTGCTTTCTTCGATCGGCCGCAATTTCCAGGCGCGATTCCACTTTTTGATCTGCTTTTCGCGCGCGATGGCGGATTTCATTGATTCGCATTGCTGGTAATAAACCAAGGGATGAATTCCGTAGCGACGGGTGATGCCAGGTTGCGCTCAATAGGTCGTCGATACTCCAGTTTGACGTGCCCAAATTTCGGTTATTTTTGGCGTATCACGATGGCTTGACCGCAACTTGGTATTGGCCCTTACGAAACGCATCACAGTGTCAGCGCGGGCACGTAGGCGAACGAGAGCGTGATCCCCAGCGCCACGATGTAGAACGGGAGCAACTCGCGCGACGATTTGAGGATGGAGACGCGGGCGATCGAACTGCTGATGAACAGCGTGGTGCCGACGGGCGGGGTATAAAGCCCGATGGCCAGCGTCAGCACCATGACCAGACCAAGCTGCGTCAGATCCATGCGGATCGTTTCGGCCAGCGGGACGAAAATCGGTCCCAGCAGCAGAATCGCCGCCGGCAGGTCGATGAACATGCCGGCGATCAACATGATTCCGATCATCGCCAGCACGATCAGCCACGGCTCCTGGAGCGTCGCCAGACACCACTTGGCGAATAGTTGCGGCACCTGGGCGTAGGTCATCATCCAGCCGACGATGGCCGAACCCATGATCACCAGCATGACCACGCCGGTTGCCACGCCGGCGGCGGTGAGCGATTGCAGAAAACGCTTGACGGTCATGTCCCGGTAGATGAACACGCCGGCGAACAGCGCATAAAACACGGCGATTACCGAAACCTCGGTGGGCGTGGCGAAACCGAAGCGCAGCAGCACGATGATGATAAAAGGCATCACCAGGGCCGGCAGTGCTTCGATGAACAGGGATTTGCATTTGGCCGCGTTGAACGGCGTGCGGGTCCACGGAAAGCCGCGCATTCGCGCCGAAACGTTGCATACGGCGACGAATCCCCCCGTCAGCATCAGGCCGGGCAGGACGCCGGCCAGGAAGAGATCGGCAATCGATACGTTCGAGACCAGCGAATACAGGATGAACGGAATCGACGGCGGAATCAGAATGGAGATCGACGCCGCCGCCGAATTGTTGGCGGCGGTAAAACCGGGCGGATACCCCTCGCGCATCTGCCAGGGAATCAGCATTCCGCCAAGCGCCGTGGCGTCGGCCACGGCGGACCCGGAAACGCCGCCGAAAACGCAACTGCCGAGAACCGTCACCGACCCCAGGCCGCCGCGGAAACGCTGTACCAGTTCCGTGGCAAAACCGATCAGCTTTTCGCCCAGGCGTCCGCTCATCATCAGGCTGCCGGACAATATGAAGAATGGCAAGGCCAGCATCGGAAACGACAGGGTCTGGTTGACCATCTGCTGGGCGATCAGCATCATCGGAAATTCCCGGGCCGCCAGGATGGCCGCGCCCGAGGCGATGACCAGAACGTGCCCGACCGGAATGGCCAGAAACAGGAGTATGAAAAAAGCGACGATCAGGAAGGTAATCATACGACACTCTCCTCGGCGGCTCCCTGCGGCCTGGCGTCCGCGCCAAGCAGAAATACGCGGATGGCGATGGACAGCGCGCCCAGGGCCGTCAGCAGGGAACCGGCGGCCAGCGCATAAAACGGCACACTGTTGGGAATGCCGAGCATCGGATTCGTTTCCGCCGCGGCGATGCCGGCGACTTCGAGCGCGACGAAGAACAGATAGACGTAGGCGGCGCAGACCATCAGGTTGGTGACGCAGATCAGGAAACGCTTTGCCGGCGAGGGCAAAAAGTTCAGGATCAGGTCGACGGCGATGTGACTGCCTCTCTGCACCGCGAGCACCACGCCGGCCATGATGAACCAGGAGAAGAGCTGTTTGGGCAGCTCCTCCGCCCAGTCGATGCCGCCCACGTTGATGATGTAACGGGCGATCACGCCGGTGATGATGGAGAGAAGAAGCGCGATCCCGGTCGTCAGGACGACCGATCTGCAAATCAGGCCGATGAACCGGTCCACGCCATCCAGCCAGGGGATGGCGGTGGCCCGTTCGCTGGCCGTGCGTTGAGTTTCGGCCATGGCGTTTTCAACCCAGTACGGTCTTGCGCAGTTCCTTGACGAAAGCGCCGAAAGGTTTTTTCTCCCAGGCGTCGAAGACCGAAGCCGTCTGCTTGCGGAAGGCTTCCACGTCGACATCGTTGACCGTGATCTGCGCGTTGGCGCGGAAGTTCTTTTCCAGCTTCTGGTTGGACTCGTTCGAAGCGCCGATCTGCAAGGCCGTGGCCTCGACCATGGCTTCCGCGACGATATCCCTGGACTTCGCATCGAGCCTGTTCCAGGCCAGCTTGGACATCAGTACCGGCGTGCATTCCCACTTGTGCGCCGAGAGGCTGATGAAGGGATTGACCTCGTAAAGCTTGGAGGCGGCGATGTTGGTCAGCGGATTTTCCTGGCCGTCGACGACTTTCTGCTGCAAGGCGACGTACAGTTCCGGGAAGGGAATCTGGACGGTGGCCGCGCCGAGCGCCTGGAAGATGTCGATGGTCGCCGGGTCGGGCGGCGTGCGGAACTTCAGGCCCCTCAGATCATCCGGCATCCGGATCGAACGCTTGCTGTTGGTGATGTGGCGGATGCCGTTGTCCCACCAGCCGATCGGCACCAGGCCCATGGCGTCGAACTTGGGCTTGAGCAGCTCGCCAATCTTGCCCGAGAGAACCCGCACGCCATCGTCGCTCCTGGTAAACAGGAAAGGCAGGCCGAGCGCGGCCAGTTCGGGCACGATCGCCGAGGTGGCGCCCTGGCTGTTGGCGGAAATGGACAGTGTGCCGGTGCGCAGGCTGGTCAGCATCGCCGCGTCGCCGCCGAGCTGACCCGAGCCCGCCACGATGACTTCGATCGCTCCGCCGGATTTGGCGTTGACCAGTTCGGCGAACTTATCCGCCGCCAGCGAACGCGGATTGCCCGGTGGCTGCTCGTGCGCGAACATGAGTTTCTGCGGCGCCGCCCTTGACACGGCCGGCGCGCCGACCAGTGCCGTTGCCCCGATGGCTCCCACGCCTTGCAGGAACGTGCGGCGGTTCATCCTGAAGATCTCTTTCATGTTTCCCTCCTTGTGTAAAAGTACTGCCTGATTGAATTGGCGGACCGTTCATATCCGCGTTGAATCCCGCGGCCTGTCGACCTTCTTCCATGCCGCGCTGCCTTCTACCCGTCTTCGGGTTCCGTTTTCAATGCGAAGCGCAATGAAATCAATGGATCAACATGCCGCCATTGACGTCCAGCGTGACGCCGGTGACGTACTTCGCCAGATCGCTGGCCAAAAACAGACACGCGCCGCCAATATCGGCCGGCTCGCCGATGCGGCCGAGCGGGATCGATTCGAGGATCGACGCGTGGTGCTCTTCCGGAATCTTGCCCTTGTTGATGTCCGTGGCGATCAGGCCAGGGGTGATGCAGTTGACGCGAATGTTGTCCGGACCGAAATCGCGCGCCATCGCGCGCGCGAGGCCGAGCACGCCGGCCTTGGCCGCCGAGTAATGCGGGCCGCCGAGGATGCCACCGCCGCGTTGCGCGGAAATCGAGGACGTGCAGATGATCGAGCCCGACTTTTGTTTCTGCATGACCGGGATGACGGCTTGCGACATGTGCAGCGTGCCGCGCAGGCTAACGTCGAGGACCGCGTCGTAATCGGCGTCGGAAATATCCAGCGTCTTGCGCGGCTGGGTGATGCCGGCGTTGTTGAACAGGATGTCGATACGGCCAAAATGCTCGACCACTTCCCGCACGGCGGCCTCGCACTGCGCCTTGTTGGTAACGTCGGCGGCCAGTCCGAGGTGATCGCCGCCGAGCGCGGCCGCCGCCTGGTCCGGTCGGGCCGCGGGCAGGTCAACGATGACCACCTTCGCGCCCTGTTCGGTCATCATGCGGGCCGAGGCGAATCCCAATCCGTTGACTCCGGCGCCGCCGGTGATGATTGCTACACGATTTTCAAGCAACATTTTGTCGATTCCTTTGCTAAGAAGTAAAAACGGGACATATGAAGCCCAGTGATGTTTAATGAAAAATATTGAGTTGCAGTCCTTTTGGGGTAAAAATTTTTCATCATTCGAGTTGGTTCTCCAACCCTGCCGCGCGCCATCTCCGGTAGTGCGTATCGACGGCTCGAGAATTGGGCCGCCGGAATGTGTCCCTGAATGTTCTTGGTGTTGTCTGATGCAGGTACGATAATCTTCTTGTTGAGCAATGAATTCAAACGCTTGTTTTTCAGTGCCTGTTGAATTTTTTTCACTTGGTATGTGCGATGATATCCGACCTTCCTCCCCTGAAAGCATTGGTAGTCTTCGAGGCCGTGGCACGGTGGCTGAGCTTTGCGCGAGCGGCCGAGGAGCTGTATCTGACGCCATCGGCGGTTAGCCATCAGATTGCCAAACTGGAGCAGTTCCTGGGCTTTCTGCTGTTCGAAAGGACGCCGCGTGGCGTCACACTCAGCGACGCGGGCGAGAGTTACCTAAGACGCGTCGCCGGCGCGCTCGGCGCCATTGGCAATGCCACCAACGACATCCGCAAGGGTATGCGCAACACGTTGTATGTACATTCGAGCCCCAGCATCGCCAGCCAGTGGCTGATGCCACGCCTCGGCCGCTTCGTGCGCGCTTTTCCCGACATTTCCCTGTTTCTGTCGGCATCGCCAGTGTATTCGGACTTCGCGCTCGGACAGGTGGACCTGGACATTCGCTACGGCGTGCCGGAGTGGCCGAACCTGGTCGTGGAGCCGATTTCCGAAGAGCGCATACTGCCACTGGCCAGTCCATGTTTACTGGCTCGCCTGTCGGTGTCCGTACCGTCCGACCTGCTCCGGTGTCCGCTGATCCAGTCGACCGTCAGTCTGGTGCAATGGCCAGCCTGGTTCGCCAGCCGCGCTCTGGTCGGCATGCCGGAGCGTTTCGCCTTTCGCTTCGACCGCGCGTCGATGTCGCTCGAAGCCGCCGTGCAGGGACTGGGCATTGCGCTGGAAAGTAGCTGGATCGCCTCGCCGTATATCGAAGCCGGGCAATTGCGGCCGGTGTTTCAGCCCGACTGGTCATTGCCGATCGAAGCGCACTTCGTGGTCTATCCCGAACGCCATGCCCAACGCACGGAAGTGGCGCAGTTCGTAGACTGGATACGCGAACAAGCGGGGCAGGGATCTGAAGTGAAGTCCGCCGTGAAAGCAACGCGGGCCTTGCCCGGTCCGCGCGGCCCACGGGCAGGCTCGAACGGTGGACGGATGAAAAGTCCTCATCCAAACGCGCGCTAATCGCCTCGATTTTCACCACAATTTCCGATTCGGACATGGAGTCGTGATTCCATCTCCGCCGAAATGATTTTCGACAAAAAACCGGCTTTGCTCCTCACTCCACCGCCGGAACGAACAAATCATCGAGCGTCACTTCTGCAAAATTCTTTTGTCGGATATCGCCTGAATAGCGTGAGCCGGTGGATTCGTGAATTTGAACGAGAGGAACGGCCTGAAGCGCGTCCGCGAGGGCATCGGGCCTCTATCTTTTCAGACGAAGAACGGCAAGAACTCATTGAGCTTGTCGGGAAGCGGGTTGATATGACATTGGAAGAAATGCGTTCGCATTTTGCAAAAGACTGTTCTTTGAACGCAATTCATAAACTTGTCAAGTCCCCTGGCTTTGTCTTTAAAAAACGCTGAAGGCAAGCAAGATCGAGAAGATATCATTCAGACAAGAACTGAATGGAAAACAATCCCCAATGACATTCAAGGGAACGCTCAATGACCCGGTTTTTGCTGTCTGTTTGGGTAGCCATTTTTGGCAAGGTGTCGGGCGTCTACTATGATGCTTGGTGGCGAAAGGACATTTCCCGGCATCGTGCAAACAAGCGTGGATACCACTGGCGTTGGTAAAACGCCCAAGCCGCCGGGCAAGGAATCCAAAGGGCAGAGTCATTTTTGTTTTTGAATGCACAGTTGCCGTCCCATGAACCGACCCCGCCATCGCCCGCGCGGGAAGGTAGAATCCCATCTTCGGAACCTCTTCCAGGCCATGCATACCGGTACTTCACAAGCGGCGGCGTCATCCGGCGGCGATTTCCAATCCCTCCCGCTGTTGCCGCGTTATCTGGCGGTCGCGTATCTTGCGCTGATCGTCTATGCCAGCCTGCATCCGTTTTCCGGATGGCGCGCTTCCGGTATTTCGCCGTTTGTTTTTCTCGAAGCCGGCTGGCCCCGTTACTGGACGTTGTTCGACCTGTCCATCAACGTCGCGGCGTATGTCCCTTTCGGTTTTTTTCTGGCGCAAGGCATCGAGGAACGCGCGAGCCGGCGGCGCGCCTCGTTGATCGCTTGCGCGTGCGGCGCGTTGTTGAGTTTCGCGATGGAAAGCATCCAGTCCTATCTTCCTTCCAGGGTACCGTCCAGCGTCGACCTGCTTTGCAACAGTCTGGGCGCGTGCCTGGGCGCGATGCTGTCGTGCTGGTGCGGGAAATATTTCTTCGCCCGTGTCTTGCGCGCGCAACAACGTTTCCTGATTTCCATTCCGCGGGCCGAATACGGGCTGGTGCTGATCGGCCTGTGGCTGCTGACCCAGCTTTCTCCGGAAACGCTGCTGTTCGGCGCCGGCGATCTGCGTCATATCCTCGATATTTCTCCGGCGCTCCGTTACGACGCGCCTTCGTTTTTCGCCCTGGAAACCGGCATCATCGTCTGCAATACCCTCGCCATCGGTCTGATCGTGAGCGTGTTCCTTGCCGGCAGCGCCTCGCCCCGCGCGCTGGCCCGGTTTTTCGCCGCCGCCCTGCTGATCCGGACACTGGCCGCGGCGGTGCTGGTCGGAACGCCAAGCGCCCTGGCCTGGCTGACGCCGGGCGCCGGCGTGGGAATCCTGGTGGGCGGCGCGGCGCTGATCCTGGCGCGGCTGCTGCCGGCGCCGATACGCATCGCCATCGCGGGAATGGCCTTGATGGCCGGCACCGTCCTGGTCAACCTCGCGCCGTTCAATCCTTACTCCGTGGCGGCGCTGGCCGTCTGGCGGCAAGGGCATTTCCTGAACTTCAACGGTCTTACCCGCCTGGCCGCGAGCTTCTGGCCCTTCCTGGCGCTCCCGTACCTGATCCTGCTTGGCCGGCGTCTTTAGCGCATTTTCTGTTTAAATGGTGAATTCAACGTGCGTGAAATCATTGCTCGCGACAAGCGAAGCCATCCGGAAAGAACGAACCGGATCGCCACGGCGCTTCGCGATGACGAATTCAAGAACGATCCAGCGGACGTGGCGCGCTGGAAAATTTTCGACAATCCGACAACCTGGAGTGAATGGATATGAGTCATTACGAGCACCATGTGTTTTTCTGCTGCCACCAGAAAGCCGACGGGAGAAACTGTTGCAACAAGCACGGCGCGTCCGGCGCGCAAGCTTATGCCAAGGAACGGGTCGCCGGGCTGCCATTGAAGGAGCGCCAGGTCCGCGTCAACAAGGCGGGGTGCCTGGGCCGTTGCGACGAGGGACCGCTCCTCGTGATCTATCCGGAGGCCGTCTGGTACAGGTACGCCGACACCAATGACGTTGATGAAATCATCCGGGAACATCTCGGCCACGGCCGCGTCGTCGAGCGTTTGAGGATATAGCCCATGCGCCCGACGGAACAGCTTTTGCTGATCGACGGTCCGGCGGGAGCCATCGAGACCAGGGTCGAATCGCCCGCCGAGCCGTGCGGTCTGGCGCTCGTCTGTCATCCCCACCCCTTGTTTGGGGGCAGCCGCGAGAACAAGGTGGCGCGGACGCTGGCCAGTACTTTCGTCAGGTTGAACCATGCCGTTTTGCGGCCGAATTTCAGGGGCGTCGGCGCCAGCGGCGGCGAGCATGACCACGGGCGCGGTGAAACCGAAGACATGCTGATCGTTCTCGACGAGGCCAGGCGCATCTTCGGGGAATTGCCGGTGATACTGGCCGGATATTCGTTTGGCGCTTACGTGCAGACGCGCGTTGCCGAGGCTCTGGCCGGGTCCGGCCAGCCGGCGCGGCGGCTGGTGCTGGTTGCCGCCGCCACCGGTCATGTCGAGGGGATATCCCGGCCATACGCCGCGCGCCCGGTCGGCGGCGACACGCTGCTCATTCACGGTTCGGCGGATACGACCGTGCCGCTGACCAATGTCCTCGCCTGGGCCGAAGCGCTCGAATTGCCGGTCATCGTCATTCCCGGCGCGGATCATTTCTTTCACCGGCGGCAGCACATCATCCGCGACATCGTGCTGCGCGCATGGGAGTGCCCACTCACGACGCGCCGGGCGTAGCGGCGGGACCCGCTGGCGGGAAGCGGGCCAGAAAAGCCCGCTCAGCCCATCAGTTCGCCCAGCGGCCAGCGCGGCCGCACCACGAACGCGCCCGCCGTTTTTTGCGCGATACCCGCCTTGAAACGCAGCGCGCCGGCCAGGGCGATCATCGCGCCATTGTCGGTGCAGAATTCGAACTCCGGGTAGAAAACCGTGATGTCCGCCTTGCCGGCTTGCGCGTCCAGGCGCCGCCGCAGTTCCCGGTTGGCGCCGACGCCGCCGGCCACGACGAGTTGCCCAAGGCCGCAGCGCCGCAGCGCGCCCAGGGATTTCTTGACCAGCACGTCGACGATGGCGTCCTGGAAGCCGCGCGCGATATCCGCGCATTGCCGCTCGTCCGGCTGGCCGATTTCGCGCACGCGGGTCAGCACCGCCGTTTTCAATCCGCTGAAACTGAAGTCGAAGTCGCCCGAATCGAGCATCGGGCGCGGGAATCGGCAAACGCCCGGCCGGCCGCGTTCCGCCAGCGCGGAAAGCGCCGGCCCGCCGGGGTACGGCAGGCCGAGCAGCTTGGCGGTCTTGTCGAAAGCCTCGCCCGCCGCGTCGTCGAGGGTTTCCCCGAGCCGCCGGTAGCGGCCGACGCCATCGACGCGCATCAACTGGCTGTGGCCGCCGGAAACGAGCAGGGCGACGAACGGAAACGCCGGCGCCCGGCGGGAGAGGAGCGGGGACAGCAGGTGTCCTTCCAGATGATGCACCGGGATCGCCGGCCGGCCCAGCGCCGCGGCCAGCCCCTCGGCGAACGCCGCCCCGACCAGCAGCGCGCCGGCCAGCCCGGGACCTTGCGTGTAGGCCACCGCGTCGATTTCGCCGAGCGCGCGGCCGCTGTCGCTCATCACCTTGCGCAGCAACGGCACCGTGCGCCGGATGTGATCGCGCGAAGCAAGCTCCGGAACGACGCCGCCATAGTCCCGGTGCATGACGATCTGGGAATGCAGGGCGTGCGCCAGGAGGCGCCCCTCGCCTGCCGCGTCGTAAAGCGCGACGCCGGTTTCGTCACAGGAGGATTCGATGCCGAGGATAAGCATGGCCGGCATTCTACCCGACCGCCGCGGCTTCCCGTCGTCTTGGGCGACACAGGGCAATCGCATTTGGCTTTTTTGACGAGCCCGAGCAGGTGTCGCATCCCGGACGAGACGAGACGGCGTTATCTGTTTGTCGCCATCGACCGGGCGACCCGCTGGGTATTCCTGGAAGTGCGGGAAGACAAGACCGCCCGGAGCGCCAGGGCCTTCCTGAAAAACCTCTCCCGGGCCTGCCCGGTTCGCCTCCAGAAGATCCTGACGGACAACGGCAAGGAATTCACCGACCGCTTGTTTTGCCGTAACAAGGAAGCCAGCGGTCGGCATGAGTTCGATCAACTGTGTGCCGCGCTGGAGATCGAGCATCGCCTGATACCAAGTTGCGCTCAATAGGCAGTCAATACTCAAGTCTGAGGTGTCAAGATTTCGGTCATTTTTGGCGTTTCACGATGGTTTGACTGCAACTTGGTATGACCCGTCCCCGGACGCCGCAGACCAACGGGAGGGTCGAATGCTTCAATGGTCGCATCGCGAACATCCTGAAGACCCATCATTTCATGAACGGCGAAGACCTTGAACAAACCCTGCGCCGCTATTGCCTGCTCTACAACGAACACCTGCCTCAGGCCGCCCTCCACAGCAAAACCCCTCTGGACGCCATGAACATGTGGTACGCTTCTCATCCTCAGATATTCCTCTATCCGCGGGATCGAATCATCCGGGATGCGACAAATAGAATGGCATAATTTCTTGACGACACTATCTAGCCTGAAATCCGCTTTCAGATGTCCGATGATAGGTTCCACGACGTTTCCACGTCCAAAATTTCTTCGTGCTTTACGTTTGAGCTTCCGCAAAACTCGTTTGGAAGTGAAGTCCCTTTGCTTGCGGCCCGTGTTTTGCCGGCCCGCAAAAGAAAACCCCTGGACTGGCCAGGGGAAATGGACGGGCTGGGAGAAACTTCGCTACCCGGCGTGGCCGTCAAGCAGGTGTCTTAAGTTCAGCCTCGCCGGAGAATGGATTTACCCGCCACGGAGATACCTGGAGTTCGGTCGCCGCGTTGCGTCCAGGCACTATTTCCATGGATGCGCAAAACTAACTCCTTGTCGAATAGGTTGTTGATGACGAACGACGCTTGGGAATTCTTACCAAGCTGGTAGCTGACGCGTAGGTTTCCAAGCCAGTATTTGTCGCTGAACGCGCCGGGAACGTAAGGCGCGCTTTAGCCTTTCAGCCCGGCGTCGATCCACCAAGTTTTCATCCATGGTCTTCTCTCTTATAAGTCAAATTTCGAGAGATATCTTACAAAAGATAAAAGTAATAGTAAATAGAACTATTATCGTTTTTAACAAAAATTTGTAAAAATTTGTTTCCACCTATCAAACGGCACGATCCGGGGGAAGCGAAGGCCGGGCAAGGGGTCTTGCAACATCCTCGGGAAGATTTCTGGACGTAACCGATCACTGATTCACCGATGAACTCGCGAAGCGGGATTGCGTACCGCGAAACCGGCGATCCAGGGCGAAATCAGGCAAATCGAATTCGACGAAATGTGGCGTTTCATTGAGTCAAAAAAGAAAACTTTGGCTCTTCAAAGCCGTTGATCGCGACCGCCTGAGGCCGATCACAGGTTCTCAGCTGTCGTGATAGCGCAACTTTCCGAAGATTGTACGACAAAGTGAAACACTTGAAAACGGCACGTTTTATAGTAATTCAACTCAACCAGTACCAGCATGAAAATATTGATATATAGCGGAAGGCAAATCGTTGCTGTGGGGGATTATGTTTATTAATCCGCGTTTCATATTTGTCCAAGTTTTTTCGATAGGATTGAAGTCTGGTGAGTATGGAGGTAAAAACAAGAGTTTTATTCCATGGCGGCGAGCTAAATTACGCAACTTCTTTTTAGGATGAAAAGAGGCATTATTCATGATTGCCGTGATGCCCTTCGGAACGGATTTGATGAACGATGTTCTAAACCATT
>JAISNE010000297.1 GCA_031276375.1 Accumulibacter sp. | reverse complement strand
TCCTGCTGCTGCTGGTCGGCGTGGTGTTCATGACCAGCCCGGCGCTGATCCTCAAGAACCTGATCGACCCGACCAATCAGACGGTGTATTACGTCGTGCTCGGCGTCATCGTCGCCTATTACCTGCTGGCGACGCTGCTGCCGATCGACAAGATCATCGGGCGGCTCTATCCGCTCTTCGGCGCGGCGCTGCTGATCATGGCGGCGGGCATCTTCGTGATGCTCTTCGTCACCGGCGAAATCAAGAACGTGCCGGAATTCACCGGCGCCAACCTGCATCCGAAGGGCAATTATCTCTTCCCGTTCCTGTTCATCACCATCGCCTGCGGCGCGATATCGGGCTTCCACGCCACGCAGTCGCCGATCATGGCGCGCTGCCTGCGCTCCGAAAAGGACGGCCACCGCGTGTTCTACGGCGCGATGATCGCCGAGGGCATCGTGGCGATGATCTGGGCCGCGGCGGCGATGGCGCACTTCGGCGGGCAGGAGGGACTGGCCGCGGCGGGCGCGCCGGCGGTGGTGGTCAACAAGGTCTCGCTGGACCTGATGGGCACCGTCGGCGGCATCCTGGCGATCCTCGGCGTGGTGGCCTGCCCGATCACCTCGGGCGACACCGCCTTCCGCAGCGCGCGGCTGACCATTTCCGACTGGATCGGCTACGACCAGAAGCCGTTCGCCAACCGCCTGACGGTCGCCATTCCGCTCTTCATCCTTGGCGTCGCGCTGTGCTTCATCGACTTCCAGATCATCTGGCGCTACTTCGCCTGGTCCAACCAGACGCTCGCCACGGTGGCGCTGTGGGCCGGCGCGGTATACCTCGCCAAGCACGGCAAGAACTACTGGATCGCCTTCCTGCCGGCGGTGTTCATGACGGCGGTGGTGACCAGCTACATCCTCTGCGCCAAGGAAGGCCTGAGCCTGCCGTATGAAACGGGCCTGACGATCGGCATCGTGACCGCCATCGCGCTGTTCGTGTGGTTCCTGTACGCCTGGCGTTCCGGCAAGGTGTCGACCGGCACCGCCGCCAGTTAGCATCGAGCGCGCCTCGTGCTTCCTCCGGGCATGGCTGTCGGCAGGCCATGCCCGGAGTTTGTTTACGCGCACGCGCCGGTTCAGAGGACGGATGACGGCGGACAGTCAGTGACCGGCGTCTCACCACCGGCCCCTCTCCAAAAGCGGGGCCGGCTGGAAGCCGGCCCTACTTGCCGCCGAAGGGCGGAGTTTCTAACCGGAGTTGATCTTACGATGAAAAAATTCTTCCATGTCCTGTTCTGGTTGTTCCTGAGCCTGTCCGCGCAGGCCGGGGAACTCGTCGAAATCACCGCGCTGGGCGGAAAGGTTTCGCTGCTCGCGCCAAAAGATTTCCAGCCGATGCCAAAAGAGACGCTGGAGATCAAATACCCGATGTCGAGAAGACCCACCGAAGTCCTGAGCAACACAGCGGGAGGCACCGTGACCCTGGCGTTCAACCACACGAACACCCCCATGCGGCCTTCCCAGATCCGCGCGGCGCATACCTCCATTTCGGGCATGTTCCACAATCTGTACCCATCCGCCAAATGGTTCAGGGACGAAGTGATCGAGCAAAACGGCAATACGTTCATCGTGATGGAATTGGTGACGCCCGCGCTCGATACAGAGATTCACAATATCATTTACGGCACATCCGTCGATAACCGTTTTTTGTTGATCGCCTTCAATTCCGTGGTTGAACAGGCCGGGGAATGGGTGCCGACCGGCCGGAAAATCATGTCGTCGATTGCCATAAAATAAAAATCCCATGCCGCCTCCGGACTTGCCCTCCCGCCCGGAATCGCCGCGCCTGCGCAAGGATGTAGCGAAGTTTGCCATCGCCGTTACGGTCTGGCTGGCGTCTTCTTGTCTCATGGTCAATATTCCTGACGCTTATGACAGTTTGTGGATGGCGATTCTGTTCGTGCCGTTCATGGCCTCCCTCGTGTGTGCCATCTGTTGTTTTTTTGATATTTTCAGAGCACTGCGTTTTGCCTGCGCGAGATGGCGTTTCCTCCGTCTAGTGTTTGGCATTCCCCAGTTCCTGTTTGGTTTCCTGTGCTTCGTCATGGGACTGGCGATCAACGTCTGGATATCATTCCAGATGTTCTATCTCGTGGAATTTTTGCTGGAAGTCCTGGGGAGAATCCAGACGCTGGCGTTCATGCTACTGCTGCTAGCCTTGTGTTTCATTCCCGCGATAAAACTCTCCATCCTCAATGTTTTTGGCTACATTTTCCTGTTACCGCTGCTGGAGATTGCGCGCCCCGGATACAGGTACATGGAAACCGCTTTCCAGGCGGATTCCTCGAAGAAAGAAGATGGCGGCGGAAAAATTTCATGAATCATCCAGACTTGCCCTCCCGCCCGGAACCGCCGCGCCTGCGCGGCAAAGCTGTCTTCGGTCCTCATACCAAGTTGGCGCCCAACCGTCGTGATACGAAAAAATGACTGAAATCTTGACACGTCGGACTGGAGTATTGACGGCCTATTGAGCGCAACCTTACATCAGGCCATGCTTTCGTGCCCCCTCTCGCTTTTTTTAAGACGAGGCGGTCAAAATGCCCGTCATTCCCGCGCAGGCGGGAATCCAGCATTCCCGCGCGGGCGGGAATCCAGCATTCCACCGCCTTTTCTGGATTCT
>JAISNE010000295.1 GCA_031276375.1 Accumulibacter sp. | reverse complement strand
CCGCCCGAACAGCAAGGCCGCGAAAATCACCCATGAAGCAAACGCAAACGTGGTTTTCTGATCGAACACGACAGCCCTTCCGAAAATCCGCTCGGAAAAAACCAGCCCGCTGATCATCGTCAGCGTCAGCAGCAGAAAGGCAATGCCGATGAGACGGAAGAGCAAGGTTTCCATGGCCAGGATCGACGGCAGGCTGGCCTGGCGCGTGCCGAGGGTCTTGCGATGCAGCTTGTGCTCGATGAAGCCCATGAACACGGCGTTCAGCGCGGACACCGTAAACAGGCTGTAAGCCAGCATCGCGGCGAGAAAGTGCATCTTGAAACCGATCGCCTGCGCATGGGCGATTTCGTGCGTTTGCGGAAACACCGCGGGCAATGCGGCGGAGAGGGCCGCCAGGGGAAGCACCATGGGCTGCATGCCATCCATGCGTGAGCGGAAGCTCTCCAGCCAATAGATCAGAACGGCCAGCCAGAGCATCAGCGAGATGGCCAGGCTGAAGGAAAAGCGCAGGCTGCCGCTGGCCAGGAGATCCTGGTACAAACCGGCTCCGTGCAGGGACAGGGCAATGGCGATGGCGCACCTTTCCCAGGGCTGCATCGGCAGCGGGGCCAGGGGTTTGCCGGTATCGTTCCAGCGGGTATGCCAAAAATGGTAGCCCAATCCCGCATACAACAAGGCGGCGAAATGCGGCAGAAGGTGCAGTAGAATATCCGGCATTTTTTGAGTTTACACCAAGCTGGAAAGCAAATGCTCGATAACCTGACCCAACGTCTCGCGCGCGTGATGAAGACGCTCCGCGGCGAGGCGCGACTGACCGAGAATAACATCGCGGACGCGCTGCGCGAAGTGCGTCTGGCCCTGCTGGAGGCCGACGTGGCGCTGCCGGCGGTCAAGGCGTTCATCGCCTCGGTCAGGGAAAAAGCCATCGGCGAGGAAGTGATCGGTTCGCTGAACCCTGGGCAGGCGCTGATCGGCGTCGTGCATCGGGAACTCACGGCCTTGATGGGCGAAGCGCACGACGGGCTGAATCTGGCGGCCCAGCCGCCGGCCGTGGTGTTGATGGCCGGTTTGCAGGGCGCGGGCAAAACCACCACGGTCGGCAAGCTCGCCAAATTGCTGCGCGAAACGCAAAAAAAGAAAGTCCTGGTCGTTTCCTGCGACGTCTATCGGCCCGCGGCGATCGAGCAATTGAAAACCGTGGCCGACCAGGCCGGCGTGGAGTTTTTCCCTTCAAAGGCGGCGGACCGGCCGGCGGCCATCGCGCACGCGGCGGTCGATTGGGCGAAGCGGCATTTTCACGACGTGCTGCTGGTCGACACCGCGGGGCGGCTGTCGATCGACGAAGCGATGATGAAGGAGATCGCGGAGCTCCATTCGGCCTTGCAACCGGTCGAAACACTGTTCGTCGTAGACGCCATGCTCGGCCAGGACGCGATCAACACCGCCAAGGCGTTCAGCGACGCCTTGCCGCTCACCGGCGTCATCCTGACCAAGCTCGATGGCGACTCGCGCGGCGGCGCGGCCTTGTCCGTGCGCCACATCACCGGAAAGCCGATCAAATACGCCGGCGTCGGAGAAAAGCTCACCGGCCTCGAAGCCTTCCATCCGGAGCGGATGGCCTCGCGCATCCTGGGCATGGGCGACGTGCTGTCGCTGATCGAGGATGCGCGCAAGGGGATCGACGAAGCGAAAGCCGTCGAGATCGCCAGGAAAATCAAGTCGGGCAAGAATTTCGATCTCAACGATTTCAAGGAACAGATCGGGCAGATGCGCAAGATGGGCGGAATCGCCTCCATGCTCGACAAATTGCCGGCCCAGTTTGCCCAGATGGCCGGCCAGGTGCCGTCCGGCATGGAAGACAAGTCGATCCGGCGAATCGAAGGCATCGTCGATTCGATGACCCCGGACGAACGCGGCAAGCCCGATCTCATCAAGGCGTCGCGCAAACGGCGCATCGCGGCGGGCGCCGGCGTCCCGGTGCAGGAAGTCAACCGCGTGCTCAAACAGTTCGAGCAGATGCAGAAGATGATGAAACAGTTCTCGAAAGGCGGCGTCGCCAAACTGATGCGCGGCATGAAGGGAATGATGCCGGGAATGCGCTGAAAGAGGGAGGACGGTGATTTTCGTGACGGCGCGGTTGAATGGCTTGGCGGCAAGCTGATCCGGCGGCTTGGGCGGCGAGCCGGGTTCGGTTCCCGGCATGGCGGCAAGAGGAATCAACACGATGAATTGCATTGTTTTACTCGATGAGCCACGAACATCCGTCATCCCGGGCACGGTTCATTATCGCGCGCCCGCAAAAAAAGTCCCGCGAAACGGGCAAGACGCCCGCGCTCCCGAGTTTTTCGCGCAACAGCGCAATTGGAGCGCGGGCGTCCCGCCCGCCATGCGAACCACAGGCTCGCGTACCGCCTCTTTCATCTCCGCGCGGAGGCTTGCGGACACGATGACCATCCCGTTGGCGGACAGCCGTGTCTGAACCATCATCCAGGCGAAACACGACTTTCCTGGGCCGCGTCAAAGCCTGGGCGCGAACCATGAAGCAGAATGTCGTGGCCGTCCATATTGCCGCCAGGGATCCGCGAACCCCGCTGCTGGCAAAGATTCTGGCCATCGCAATAGCGGCCTACGCGCTGAGCCCGATCGACTTGATCCCGGATTTCATCCCCGTACTGGGGTATCTGGATGATCTGATAATCTTGCCAATCGGACTCATCCTGGTCCTGCGCCTGCTGCCGCCCGAAGTTCTTTCCTCGGCGCGAGAGCAAGCCGGCGCGCACCCATCGAGGCTAGGGAGCTATCGCGCCGCGGCTTTCATCGTCCTTATCTGGCTCATTCTTGCCGCTGGAATCGTGGCATGGCGCCTGCGCCTCGGCCCCTGGACGCCATGAAAAAATATACGCAAGCCGATTTGGCCGGCGACCTGGCAGGCATATTCCCCGAGTTCGGCCCGGTCTGGGCGGCGGACCACGGCGGCGAGTTTTCTTCATCGAACCTGCATAGCGTTTACCAGTCGTTTCTTCCCTTCCTCGCTTCTGTTCGGCCAGGCAATGAACAATGGAAGCTCGTGGCCGATCATCTCAACAAGGCGGTGGCGGCCGGTGGCGACCAGGAGAATGCCGCGGCCACATGCGTCCTCGAACACCTTCATCACGTGAAAATCCACAGGGTTCTCTGGCCGTTGCTAAGCAAGGAGGCGCGGGCATGTGTACGCGCCTGACGACTCATTCCGGCGGACATTCATGAGCGAACTTCAGCGGCTTCAGGACTGGTATCGGGCGCAATGCGACGAGAACTGGGAACATTCGTTCGGCGTCATGATCGACACGCTCGACAACCCCGGCTGGAAGGTCAGGATCGACCTTTCGCGGACCGGGCTTGATGGAAAAACCTTCGAGCCGCTGTCTCGCGGGAACCCGGAAGCCGATGCGGACTGGATTGACTGCAAATCGGAATCCGGGCAGTTTATTGGCTGCGGCGGCGCCGGCAATCTGGCCGAGTTGTTGCGTATCTTCCTCGATTGGGCCGGCGCGTGACGCGGCCGCGATTCAATCGAACCGACGCCGCATCGCGGCGCGGCGCAAGCGCCGGACGGCAATGACAGACAGACTCGGCCTTCAGGATCGAGAACTCCCGCGCGTCACCAGCGAGGTACCGCGCTGCCTCCGGAATCCAACCGGAATCGCCGGCATGTCCCAGACCCGCGACGAGTACGATGCTTATGCGCGGCGGATGTTTACAGCCATTTGTTCAGAGGCTTCGGGTGCCGATACCAAGTTGCGCTCAATAGGCAGTCAATATTCCAGTCTGACGTGTGAAGATTTCAGTCATTTTTTCGTATCACGATGGTTTGGCGGCAACTTGGTATCCCCCGTCGCTACGGAATTCATCCCCTGGTTTATTACCAGCAGTGCGAATCGATGGAATCCGCCATCGCCAACGTCCCCCGCGCCCGTCATTCCCGCGCAGGCTTAGAATCCAGAAAAGGCGGTGGAATGCTGGATTCCCGCCTGCGCGGGAATGCTGGATTCCCGCCTGCGCGGGAATGACGGGCATTTTGACCGCCTCGTCTTAAAAAAAGCGAGAGGGGCACGAAAGCATGGCCTGAGGTAAAGTTGCGCTCAATAGGCCGTCAATACTCCAGTCCGACGTGTCAAGATTTCAGTCATTTTTTCGTATCACGATGGTTTGGCTGCAACTTGGTATCAACCGGTCTTCAGGCCGGGTTCAAGGCCGCGCCGGCTTCAGGCCGCGGAATATCCGGCTTGCACCGCCTGTCTTCCGGAAACGGCGGGTGTTTCCCGCAACCGGTATTCCGGAAACTCGGCCGTGAAGCACGCGCCCTGTCCGGGGGCGCTGTCGATGGTGAGGGTGGCGTCGTGGCGTTGCAGGACGTGCTTGACGATGGACAGGCCCAGGCCGGTGCCGCCAGTGGCGCTGGAGCGGGC
>JAISNE010000439.1 GCA_031276375.1 Accumulibacter sp. | reverse complement strand
CGGCAAGCGCCCGTTCAAACAAGGGGGAGCAGGATGCTCCCCCTACCTTGGGCCGCGCTCCGCGAAAAAAGGGGATTGCCGAGGTTGCGCCGTCATGACCGGAATCTCGACACGTCGGACTTGAATACCAACGGCCTATTGAGCGCAACTTGGCATGAAGCCACCGGATGGCAAAATTTCTTTCTTTTTCATCGGCTCACCCATCGGGTGGGGCCGTTACGCGCTCGGGTGCGCCGCCGCGCGGCGAACGGACGCCCGCCGGCGCCCGGCGCGCAAGACTCGGCATCGACTCGCGTCCATGACGGCCCAAGCTTCGTCATTGCGAGAAGGGCTTCCCGCGCGGCGAATCAGTTGTACTCGATCCGCACGTTCTCATGGCACAGCCAATCTCCCAGCGCGGTCAGCAAGTCGTTTTCCAGCCGCACGCGACAACTGTCGCCGAGCGTCAATTCGCAGCTGGCCCGCGCATTGCGGTAAACCAGCCGCACCGGACAATTTCCCGGCGTATAGGGCGCCAGCAGGGCTTGCAGGCGCCGCACCGCCGCCGCGCCGTCGCTGGCCTGCCCATTGAGCGACAGGCACAGGCAACGGGCGAAACGCCCGCGCGCCTCGGCCAGCGTCAGCAGACGGTCGGCGACGATACGCACCTTGCCCTCGCCGGCGAAATCGTCGCGCTGTATCTTGCCTTCGACGATCAGCACCTCGTCCTCGCGGATCTTGTCGCGCTCGCTCTCGAAGGTTTCGTTGAACACCGGGACTTCCAGCGTCGCCGTGCTGTCGTCGAGCTGCACGAAAGCCATCTTGCCGCGCGAGGTGATGCGCGTGCGCACGCCGGTCACCAGGCCGGCGATCAACTGCGCTTCCTTCCTCGGTTCCAGCGCGGACAGCGGGCGCCGCGCGAAACGCGATACTTCCTGCCGCACTTCGTTGAACGGATGCCCCGAGAAGAAAAAACCGAGCGCCAGTTTTTCCTCGAACAACTTCTGCCGCTCCTTCCAGCGCGGCGTCTCGCAATATTGCGGCTTGTGCTCTTGCGCCGCGTCGCCGGCGAAAATGTCGAACAGGCTGACCTGCCTGGCGTTGCGCTCGGCCTGTTCGGCCGCTTCCATGGCCACGCCGACCGAGGCCAGCAGCCGCGCCCGGTGATCGTCCAGCGCGTCGAAGGCGCCCGCGCGGATCAGCGCCTCGATGGCGCGGCGATTGACCGCGCGTTTGTCGACGCGCTCGCAGAAGTCGAACAGATCCTTGAACGGCCCGCCCGTTTCGCGCGCCTTGGCGATCGCGTTGACCGCCTGTTCGCCGGTGCCCTTTACCGCGCCCAGGCCGTAGCGGATGGTTTGGCGGTCGACCGGCACGAAGCGGTATTGCGAGGCGTTGATGTCCGGCCCGAGCACGGCAAGTCCGTTGGCGAGGCAATCGTCGTGGAAAATCTTCACCGTGTCGGTATCGTCCATGTCGGACGACAGCGTCGCGGCCATGAACGCCGAAGGGTGATGCGCCTTGAGCCAGGCGGTTTGATACGCGACCAGCGAATAGGCGGCGGCGTGCGACTTGTTGAAGCCGTAGCCGGCGAATTTTTCCATCGTGTCGAAGATGTCGTTGGCCTTGCCGGCGCCGATGCCGTTTTCCGCGGCGCCGCGAACGAAGATTTCGCGCTGCTTGGCCATCTCCTCGGCCTTTTTCTTGCCCATCGCGCGGCGCAGGAGGTCGGCGCCGCCGAGCGTGTAATTGGCGATCACCTGCGCGGTCTGCATCACCTGCTCTTGATACACCATGATGCCGTAGGTGTTGCCGAGCACTTTTTCGAGGCTCGGGTGCGGCAGCACGACGCGCTCGCGCCCGTGCTTGCGGTTGTTGAAGTCGGGGATGAATTCCATCGGCCCCGGCCGGTACAGCGCGTTCAGGGCGATCAGGTCTTCGAGGCAGTCGGGGCTTGCCTTGAGCAGCGTGTCCTTCATGCCGCGCGATTCGAACTGAAATACCGCGGTGGTGTTCGCGCACTTGAAGACGCGGTCGTAAGTTTCCTTGTCGTCGAGCGGCAGCTCGTCGAGATCGAGTTCGATGCCCTCGACGTCTTTCACGAAGCGCACCGCCCAGTCGAGGATGGTGAGCGTGGTCAGGCCGAGAAAGTCGAACTTGACGAGGCCCGCTTTCTCCACGTCGTCCTTGTCGTATTGCGAGACCACCGAAGCGCCGGCGTCGGCGGAATAGAGCGGGCAGAAGTCGGTCAGCCTGCCCGGCGCGATCAGCACGCCGCCGGCGTGCATGCCGACGTTGCGCGTAATGTCCTCGAGGCGCCCGGCAAGATCGAACAGCTCCCTGACTTCCTCTTCCCTTTCGAGGCGCTCCTTTAGCTGCGGCTCGGCTTCGATGGCCTTTTCCAGCGACAGCGGCTTGTTCTGTTCTTTCGGAATCAGCTTCGAGAGCTGGTCGCAGAAGTTATAGGGCATGTCGAGCACGCGCCCGACGTCGCGGATCACCGCCTTCGACGACATCGTGCCGAAGGTGGCGATCTGCGAGACGGCATCGTGCCCGTACTTGTTGCGCACGTACTCGATGACCAGGCCGCGCTTGTCCTGGCAAAAGTCGATGTCGAAGTCGGGCATCGACACCCGCTCGGGGTTGAGGAATCGCTCGAACAGCAGGACGTACTTCAGCGGATCGAGATTGGTGATGCCGAGCGAGTACGCGACCAGCGAACCCGCGCCCGAGCCGCGCCCCGGACCGACCGGCACGCCGTTCTTCCTGGCCCAGTTGATGAAGTCGGCGACGATCAGGAAGTAGCCCGGAAACCCCATCTGGATGATGATCCGGGTCTCGCTCTTCAGGCGCTCCTCGTAGACCGGACGCTGTTTCTCGCGCTCGGCGTCGAGCGGATACAGTTGCTTCAGGCGGCGTTCCAGGCCGCGTTCGGCCTCCGCGGTCAGGAATTCTTCGAGCGAAACGCCGTCCGGCGTCGGAAAGTTCGGCAGGTAATTCTTGTACAGGCCGATCTCCAGATTGCA
>JAISNE010000291.1 GCA_031276375.1 Accumulibacter sp. | reverse complement strand
CTCTTGTCCCGCTCGCGCGACCAGATTTCGCTCTTGGCGAAACGGAAATACTGCACCAGCGGAATGTGCGACGGGCAGACGTAGCTGCAACAACCGCATTCGATGCAATCGAACAGCTTGTATTCCTGCGTCTTGCCGAAATTCCGGGCGCGCGCGAACCAGTAAAGCTCGAACGGCTGCAACTCGTGCGGGCACGCTTGCGCGCAGGAAGCGCAGCGGATGCACGGCATCTCCGGCGCGGGCGGCGGAAAGAGCGCCGGCGAACCGGCGATGATGCAGTTGGACGCCTTGACGATCGGCGCGTCGAGGCTCGGCAGCTCGAAACCCATCATCGGGCCGCCCATCAGGTAGCGGTTGGTGTCCGCTTTGGGGCGCATCAGCGGCAGGATTTCGCCAAGCGGCGTGCCGAGCCGGATTTCCCAGTTGCGAGGCGCTTCGACGTTGCCGGTCAGCGTGACGACGCGCGAAATGACCGGTTCGCCGAAGGCCACGGCGCGCCAGGCGGCGTAAGCGGTGCCGACGTTGAAACACTGCACGCCCATTTCCGGCGAACGCCGGCTGGCCGGGATTTCCCTGCCGGTCAGCACGCGGATGAGCTGTTTCGCGCCGCCGGCCGGATAGCGCGTCGGCACGGCCACCACGGCGAAGCTTTCGCCGATGGCCTGGACGGCGGCGCGCATGGCGTTTATCGCCTCCGGCTTGTTATCCTCGATGCCGATCAGCACCCGCTCCGCTTGCAGGAGATCGCGGAAAATGGCCGCGCCGCGCGCGATGCCCTCGGCGCGCTCGCGCATCAGCATGTCGTCGCAGGTCATGAACGGCTCGCATTCCGCGCCGTTGATCACCAGCGTCTCCAGCGCCGTCGTTTTGGCCGCCTCGGTCTTGACGTGGCTGGGGAAGACCGCGCCGCCCAGGCCGACCACGCCGGCGTCGCGCAGGATTTCACGCACGCGCCGCGGCGGCAGCGCGGCGGGATCGAACGGCTGCCGCTCGATCCATTCGTCCTTCCCGTCGGGCGCGATGATGACCGACAGCGTCGGCAGGCCGGACGGATGCGCCGCGACGCGCTCCTCGACGGCGAGCACCTTCCCGGAGGTCGGCGCATGCACCGCGGAAGACAGCCATTTGTCCGCCGCGCCGATGCGCTGCCCCTTGCGCACCTGCTCGCCGGCGCGGACCAGCGGCCGCGGCTGGCCGCCGATACTCTGATGCAGCGGCACGACGAGCAGCGGCGGCAGCGGGGCGGCGCCGATCGGCGCCCGCACCGATCGGGCCTTGTGCGTGTCCGGTTTGACGCCGCCGCGGAACGGGAAGAGCGGGAAGAGCGTTTGCCGCATGGCCGGTCCCGCGTTCAGGCGGCGCGTCCGGACCGAGCGATGGCGAAAACCGGATATTTCCATTTCCAGTGATCGATCTTCTCGCGGAAAGGCTCCATGCGGATGCACTCGACCGGACAGGGCTTCATGCACAATTCGCAGCCGGTGCAGAACGCGCTGACGACGGTGTGCATCTGCTTGGCCGCGCCGACGATCGCGTCGACCGGGCAGGCCTGGATGCACAGCGTGCAGCCGATGCACGATTGCTCGTCGATGAGCGCCACCTGCCGGGGCCTCTCCTCCACGTCGAGCGGCTGGATCTCGCGCCCGAGCAGGTCGGCCAGCTTGGCGACGCCTTCCTGTCCGCCGGGCGGGCAGCGGTTGATCTCCGCCTCGCCCTCGGCGATCGCCTCGGCGTAGGGCTTGCAGCCCGGATAACCGCACTGGCCGCACTGGGTCTGCGGCAGGATGGCCTCGATCTTCTCGACCAGCGGATTGCCCTCGACCTTGAAACGGATCGAGGCGTAGCCAAGCGAGGCGCCGAGGATGACGGCGCCGAGCGCCATGATGAGAACGGCGGCAAGCATCAGCGATACTTGTCTAGCCCGGCAAAACCCATGAACGCGAGGCTCATCAGGCCGGCGGTAATCATCGCGATGGACACGCCGCGAAAGGGCGCCGGCACGTCGGCGCCTTCGATACGCTCGCGCAGGCCGGCGAAAAGCACCAGCGCCAGCGAGAAGCCGATGGCGCTGCCCGCGCCGAAAACCAGCGATTCCAGGAAGTTGTAGCCGTTGGCGATATTCAACAGCGGCACGCCGAGCACGGCGCAATTGGTGGTAATCAAGGGCAGATAGATGCCCAGCACCTGATGCAGCACCGGGCTCGACTTCTGGATGATCATCTCGGTCAACTGCACGATGGCGGCGATGGTCACGATGAACGAGATCGTGCGCAGATACGCCAGCCCGAACGGCGTCAGCAACAAGTGGTCGATCACGTAAGTGGCGCCGGTGGCGAGGGTCAGCACGAAAGTCGTCGCCGCGCCCATGCCGAAGGCCGTTTCCAGCTTCTTGGACACCCCCATGAAGGGGCACAGGCCGAGAATCCTCACCAGCACGACGTTGTTGACCAGCACGGCGCCGATGACGATGAACAGATAATGAACCATGGATTCTTGCGGGACGATTGTTTCGGTTTCGGATCAGGCGGGCATTATCCGCCATCGCCCAAGGCCCTTCAACTGCATGATGGGCGCATGAAGACGCGGAAGCGCCGGCGATTCGGGAAAAGCCGGCTCCGCGCTGACGCCCGGCGCTCGTCAGGCCGTCCGTCGTTTCATGCCAAGTTGCGGTCAAACCATCGTGATGCACCAAAAAATTTCCGGAATTCTGACACGTCGGATTTGCGTATCGACGGCCTGTCGAGCGCCACTTGCCATCAACTCTCGTCCATGACGGCCCAACCCTCGTCATTGCGAGGGCCGAAGGCCCGTGGCAATCCAGAGGACAGGAGACAGGGATCAGGGATCAGTAATATTTGCGGCGCGAAGCGCCGGTAACCGAACTGTCCTCTGGATTGACACGTCGCTGCGCTCCTCGCAATGACGGAGTTCTTCCCGCCTTGACGTAGCGAATACCCTCGTTGTTGAACGGCCGCGACAATGAACCCAACGCCTGCATCAACGCTCGCCCCCCCCAAACCTTCGTCATTGCGAGGGCCGGCAGGCTATCCAGAGGACGGAAGACAGATGACAGAGGACAGTCAATTACCGGCGCTACGCGCCGCAAATATGACTGTCCTCTGTCCTCTGTCCTCTGAACCGGGGAGCGCGGGCGTCTCGCCCGCTTCGTGGGACTTTTTTACAGGCGCGACAATGAACCAAACGCCCGCGACAACGCGCCAAACCCCCAACCCCCCGTCATTGCGAGGGCCGTCAGGTCCGTGGCAATTCACACAGACCGGGAAGGCGCTTGGCCGTTTTAGAAAACCCGACCGCCGCATGGACTGCCACGTCGCGCAGCCCGAGCAATGACGGCGCGGTCAAACCATCGTGACACGCCAAAAATGACCGAAATCTTGACATGTCAGACTTGAGTATCAACGGCCTATTGGACGCAACTTGGTATCAATCATCAACATGGCCTGCCAATAATACGAAAATTGAATAGATAAACAGTAGTGGGCCTGGCCTTGCTGCCACGGCACTGTCCCCGGCTCATCTTCACGTCTCGTTTTCAATGTGAACGAGGAAAAAATTCTGAACGGCCGAAAACGGGAAAGAGCATATAGAATACGAAACAGGAAACTTCGTGGATAATTTATGGCCCTTGCTGATCCCTCTTCCGTCCGACTGCTGATCGTCGGCGACGTGATGCTCGACCGTTACTGGTTCGGCGATGTTTCGCGCATTTCGCCCGAGGCGCCGGTGCCGGTGGTCAAGGTCGAGCGTTGCGAAGAGCGTCCCGGCGGCGCGGCCAACGTGGCGCGCAACGCGGTGGCGCTCGGCGCCCAGGTGGCGCTGCTGTCGCTGGTCGGCCGCGACGAGGCCGGCGAGAGTCTGGCCCGTCTGGCGCGCGAGGGTGGCATCGACGCCAGTCTGCACATCGACGCCGCGGTTTCGACCACCGTCAAGCTGCGCGTGATCGGCCGCCAGCAGCAACTGCTGCGCATCGACTTCGAGAACCGGCCCTCGCACGAAGTGCTGCGCGCCAAGCT
>JAISNE010000429.1 GCA_031276375.1 Accumulibacter sp. | reverse complement strand
CAGCGCGGCGTGATGCCGCTCCACTGAGCGTGGGTCTTGGTGGTATTGGCAAGCTGGCGCGCCGCGGCTTCGCTCAGTGTGCGGCGAACTTCATTATCATCATTCATGGGAAGTTTCCTTGATGTCGTGGGGTTGATGCCGCACAATGCCGCCGTCGTGAATGGCGCGATCCGCTCCGGTGGCCTGCGGGATGAAGCTCAATTTATCAGCGAGCCTGGAAGCGGCAAACGATTTTTTTCTTATTTCGATATAGGCCGGATGTCCTGTTTTTCCATAACTTCCAGTTCTGATGTTATGCATGAGGCGCGCATAAGCAAATAGCAATTGATTCGTTGAAGGAGAGAGGGCGAATCCCTAGACTAGGTATTGAATCACGGCGTCCTGAGTGAAACGCGCCGGATGGAGAACCGAGCGGAGCTCGTTCGTGTTCAACTGATTTTCACCTTGTGCTCGGGGAGCCGCATTTCCCGTGTTTACCGTGGTTCAACTACTTTTTCCCGGATGAATTTCCAGCAATTGCGCATCCTGCGCGAGACGGTTCGCCAGGACTTCAACCTGACCACCGTGGCCAGCACGCTGTTTACCTCGCAGCCGGGTGTTTCCAAGCACATCAAGGATATCGAGGACGAGCTGGGCGTCGAAATTTTCGTGCGCCGCGGCAAACGGCTGCTTGGCCTGACGGAACCCGGCAGGGAAGTGCTGACCGTCGTCGAGCGCATCCTGCTCGACACGCAGAACGTGCGCAACATCGCCGAACACTTCGCCAGTTGCGAGACCGGCAATCTGGTCATCGCCACCACCCATACCCAGGCCCGCTACGCGCTGCCGGAGGTAATCAAGCAGTTCAAGGCCGAGTACCCCAAGGTGCATCTTGTTCTGCACCAGGGGAGTCCCAAGGAAATCGCCGACCTGCTGACCACCGGCGACGCGGACATCGCCATCGCCACCGAGTGGCTGGCCGGCGTTCCGGAGATCGCCACGTTTCCCTACTACACCTGGCATCACGCAATCATCGTGCCGCGCGGCCATCCGCTCTGCAAACTGGAAAGCATCGCCCTGGCGGACATTGCCGAGTACCCGATCATCACTTACCACGAGGGTTTCACCGGACGCTCCAACATCGACCGCTGTTTCGCCGAGGCCGGGCTGGTGCCGGATATCGTGCTCTCGGCCATCGATGCCGACGTGATCAAAACCTATGTCGACATCGGCCTGGGAATCGGCCTCATCGCCGCGATGGCCTACCATCCGGAACGCGACGGCAACCTGATCCGCCTCGACGTGCCCAAGCTGTTCGTCCCGAACACGACGCGCCTAGCGATACGCCGCGGCGTCTATCTGCGCAGTTATGCGTACGCGCTGATCGAAAAGCTGGTGCCCGGATTGACCGAGCAAAAAATAAGCGAAATCCTGCGCAACGAGTCCGTGGCCAACCAGGATTTTTCGATCTGATCGTTCCCGAACAGGCGGAACGCGGTATCTGTGCGCATAGGTGACAATGCACGATCAAAAGTGTTAACATTACCGCCATGAAATCTTCTCCTAGCTAAAACCAAACGGCACTCGAAGGATGTCAGCGGACGTCTTGTTCGCTGAAATTGGGTGCGTTTGGACTTTTTTCAGGAGAATGCAATGCGTAAACACATCAAGCGTGAAGACGGCACACCCCGTGCCGGCAAGATCATCCCCCTCGTCATTACCCGTACCGTTGAAGTACCCGTCTCCCAAGCGGCGAACGATTCTCGGCCAGGCAAGTTGAACTACCAGGCCAAGACCAAAAAACCAGGGAAGCCACAGTTGCCGGCTCGAAAGATCATCGAGCGCCGGACTTACGCAAACGGAAAATTCTTCGGTGACGGAGAAAAACTGACGGCGTTCGTCTGGCTGGATGAAGAGAGCGCTCCAGACAACTTGGCCGCCAACGACTAACAGGGGAGCACGGACGGGGCAACCCGTCCGTGAAACAACTTTTCCGCCCGCGACTGGGCGCATGTTTCCCAATCCATGCCGATACCTTTGCCCCGGACAATTGTCGGGTCAACAAGACAAGAAACGCGATTTATGCCAAGTTGCGGTCATTGCCCGGGCTGCGCGACATGGCAATCAAGCCGGCGGTCGGGTTTTCTGAAACGGCAAAGCGCCTTTCAGGTCTGTTTTGGGGCCACGAACCTCGGTGATTCCGGGCACGGTTGTTATTCACGTCCGCAAAAAAGCAAGTCCCACGAAGCGGGCGAGACGCTCGCGCTTCCCGATTTTCGCGCGAGAGTGTGGAGTGCGGACGTCCCGCCCGCAATGCGAGCCGCAGGCTCGCTTACCGTATCGCGCTGGTTCGACTGCAACTTGGCGTCATTCGTCGGCAAGCGCGCAGTCCGGCTCCGTTTCGCCCTCGTCGCCCTCGTCACCGAGAAAACCGCCGCTCTGCCGCGCCCACAGGCGGGCGTAGAGGCCGCCGCGCGCCAGCAGGTCGTGGTGGCGGCCTTCTTCCACGATGCGCCCGTGGTCGATGACGATGAGTCGATCCATCGCCGCGATGGTCGACAGGCGGTGCGCGATCGCCACCACGGTCTTGCCTTCCATCAGGCGATACAGGCTTTTCTGGATCGCTTCCTCGACCTCGGAATCGAGCGCGCTGGTCGCTTCGTCGAGCAGCAGGATCGGCGCGTCCTTGAGCATCACGCGGGCGATGGCGATGCGCTGGCGCTGGCCGCCGGAAAGCTTCACGCCGCGTTCGCCGACATGCGCGTCGTAGCCGCGCCGCCCTTGCGGATCGGAAAGCGCGAGGATGAAATCGTGCGCCTCGGCGCGCCGCGCCGCCGTCCACATTGACGGGTCGCCGGCGTCGGGACGGCCGTAGAGGATGTTGTCGCGCACCGAACGGTGCAGCAGCGAAGTATCCTGCGTGACCATGCCGATCCGGGCGCGCAGGCTTTCCTGGGTGACCGCGGCGATGTCCTGGCCGTCGATCAGGATGCGCCCGGCTTCCGGATCGTAGAAGCGCAGCAAGAGGTTGACGATCGTCGACTTGCCCGCGCCCGAGCGCCCGACGAGGCCGATCTTCTCGCCCGGCCGGATGAGCAGGTCGAGATCGTCGATCACCCGCCGGCAGGCGCCGTCCCCATCCGCCCGCGCGCCATACGAAAAGCAGACGCGCTCGAAACGGATTTCACCGCGCGTCACCACCAGCGCGCGGGCGTCGGCCCGGTCCGTCACCTGATGGCTTCGGGCCAGCGTATTGATTCCGTCCTGCACCACGCCGACGTTCTCGAAAAGCTGCGCCATCTCCCAGATGATCCATTGCGACATGCCGTTCAGGCGCATCGCCATCGCCGTCGCCGCCGCCAGCGCGCCGAGGCCGACGTCGCCGCGCGACCACAGCCACAGCGCCGTGCCGGTGGTGGCCACGACGAGCCCCATGGCCATCGCGTACTGCACGATCTGGATACCGCTCACCAGGCGCATCATGGCGTAGACGTTGCGCAGGAAATCCTGCATCGCCTCGCGCGCGTAGCCGGCCTCGCGCCCGGCGTGGGAAAAAAGCTTGACCGTGGCGATATTGGCGTAGGCGTCGGTCACCCGCCCGGTCATCGAAGCGCGCGCGTCGGCCTGCTCCCTCGACACCCGCGCGAGGCGCGGCACGAAATGGCACAGCGCCCCCACGTAGCAGGCCAGCCAGCCGAAGAGCGGCGCCAGCAAGCGGCTGTCGAAGCTGCCGAGCACCAGCGAAAGGGTCACGAAATAGACGACGATATAGACCAGAATGTCGGTGACGATGAAGCAGGTATCGCGCACCGCGAGCGCGGTCTGCATGACCTTGGCCGAAACGCGGCCGGCGAATTCGTCCTGGAAAAAGCTCATGCTCTGCCCGAGCATCAGGCGGTGGAAATTCCAGCGCAGGCGCATGGCGAAATTGCCCGCCAGCGCCTGATGCTTTATCAGGGTCAGCAGGAAAGTGACCGCGACGCTGCCGGCGATGACCCCGGCCAGCAGCAGCAGACGGCCCCCGGCCTCATCCCACAGGCGCGCCGGCTCGATCTCGCCGAGCCAATCGACGATCTTGCCGAGCATGGCGAAGAGCATCGCCTCGAACGCGCCGACGAGACCGGTGCAGACCATCATCCCGGCGATCAACGCGCGCATCCCCTCGGCGCCCTGCCAGACAAA
>JAISNE010000427.1 GCA_031276375.1 Accumulibacter sp. | reverse complement strand
TGGCCTGGAACTGGCCGGGGAAGCCGGTTCGATGATCGGCGCGCTGTGCGGTCTGGCGGCGGCCTGGGGACTTCAGCGGACACGCTGGGCGCGGGATGTCCTTCTCGGGGCCGATGCGCGACCGCGCATCAAGTAAATATGACGCCACCGCGCATCAAGTAGATATGACGCCGCCGCGCATCGGGTGAACATGGGCAAAGTCCGTGATTAGTCGGGAGAAATACGTTAGAATCCCGGTCTTCTGGCAAGATTGATGAAGGGTGCCCGCCGGCACCCTTTTTCATCGCCGCGACAGCAAGGCACAATGCGACTGCAATCCATCCGAAATTTCTCGATCATCGCGCACATCGACCACGGCAAGTCGACGCTGGCCGACCGGATCATCCATCTTTGCGGCGGTCTGTCCGACCGGGAGATGGAGGAGCAGGTGCTCGATTCAATGGATATCGAGCGGGAACGCGGAATCACCATCAAGGCGCAGACGGCGGCGCTGGAGTACAAATCCCGCGACGGACGGGTTTATAAGCTGAATCTGATCGATACTCCGGGGCACGTCGATTTTTCCTATGAAGTGTCGCGTTCCCTGTCCGCCTGCGAAGGCGCCCTGCTGGTCGTCGACGCTTCCCAGGGCGTGGAGGCGCAGACGGTCGCCAACTGCTACACCGCCATCGATCTCGGCGTGGAAGTCGTGCCGGTGCTGAACAAGATCGATCTTCCCTCGGCCATGCCGGACAGCGCGCGGCAGGAAATCGAGGACGTCATCGGCATCGGCGCGGCGGACGCCGTGCTGGCGTCGGCCAAGACGGGCCTGGGGGTCGAAGACATCCTGGAAACGATCATCGCGCGCATCCCCGCGCCGGAAGGCGATCCCGAAGCCCCGCTCAAGGCGCTCTTGATCGATTCCTGGTTCGACAATTACGTGGGCGTGGTCATGCTGGTCCGCGTGATGGATGGCGTGTTGCGTCCGAAGGACAGGGTGCGCCTGATGTCCAGCGGCGCGAACTATCTTTGCGAGCAGGTCGGCGTATTCACGCCCAAGGCCATGCCGCGCGATTCGCTGGCGGCCGGAGAGGTCGGTTACGTGACCGCCGGCATCAAGGAATTGCAGGCCGCCAAGGTCGGCGACACGCTGACTTCCGCCGAGCGGCCCGCCGGCGAAGCGCTGCCCGGCTTCAAGGAAATCAAGTCGCAGGTGTTCGCCGGGCTTTATCCGGTCGAGGCGAATCAGTACGACTTCCTGCGGGAAGCGCTGGAAAAGCTCAGGCTGAACGATGCTTCGCTGCATTACGAGCCGGAGGTTTCCCAGGCGCTCGGTTTCGGTTTTCGCTGCGGCTTCCTGGGACTGCTGCACATGGAAATCGTGCAGGAGCGGCTGGAGCGCGAATTCGACCAGGACTTGATCACGACCGCGCCGACGGTGGTGTATGAGGTCGTGACCCGCGACGGCGGCGTCACCCGGATCGAGAATCCCGCGAAGCTTCCGGAGGCGACCCGGATTCTCGAGATCCGCGAGCCGATCATCACCATCACCGTTTTCGTGCCGCAGGACTATATCGGCAATGTCATCATCCTGTGCAACCAGAAGCGCGGCAATCAGGTCGACATGACCTATCATGGACGCCAGGTGCAACTTGTTTACGAGATGCCGATGGCCGAAGTCGTCATGGATTTTTTCGATAAACTGAAATCCGTGTCGCGGGGTTACGCGTCGCTGGACTACGAGTTCAAGGAATTCCGGGCGGCGGACGTCGTCAAACTCGACATGCTGATCAATGGCGAGAAGGTTGACGCGCTTTCGGTCATCGTGCACCGCGCCAATTCCGTCCATCGGGGACGCCAACTGGCGTCCAGGATGCGTTCGCTGATTCCGCGCCAGATGTACGACGTTGCCATTCAGGCCGCCATCGGCTCGAACATCATCGCGCGCGAAAACGTCAAGGCGCTGCGCAAGGATGTGCTGGCCAAGTGCTACGGCGGAGACATTACCCGCAAGCGTAAATTGCTGGAAAAGCAGAAAGCGGGCAAGAAGCGCATGAAACAGGTCGGGGCGGTCGAGATTCCGCAAGAGGCTTTCCTGGCGGTTCTCCGCGTTGACAAGTAAAGGAGCCGGTCGCCGTGAATTTTGCATTGATTCTGTTCTGTTTGCTGGTCGTGAGCGCCATCGTCTGGTTCGCCGACCTGCTGGTGTTCAGGAAGCGCCGGGCGCCCGGCGCCAAGGACCCTTGGTGGGTGGAGTACGGGGCGAGTTTTTTCCCGGTCATCCTGATCGTTTTCGTGCTGCGTTCGTTCATCGCCGAACCGTTCAAGATTCCGTCGGGGTCGATGATCCCGACGCTCCATGTCGGCGATTTCATTCTGGTCAACAAATACACCTACGGTATCCGCTTGCCGATAATCAACAAGAAGATCCTCGACATCGGCGCGCCGCGGCGGGGCGACGTGATGGTCTTCCGTTATCCGGAGGATCCGTCGATCGACTACATCAAGCGCGTGGCGGGCGTTCCGGGTGACCGGATTGCCTACCAGAACAAGCAGTTGAGCATCAATGGCAAGCCGGTCGAAAAGCGCCGGATCGACGATTATCTGCATCCGGAGCGTTTGTATTATTCCCGGCAGTTCGTCGAGAAAATCGATGACGCGGAGTATCGCGTGCTCAACGATCAGGA
>JAISNE010000325.1 GCA_031276375.1 Accumulibacter sp. | reverse complement strand
GGCCGCCACTTCCGAGCCGGGCTGCGTGGTGACCAACGGCATGAGCCAGCACTCGCGCGCCGAACGCAACGCCAACGCCGGCATCGTGGTCAACGTCGATCCGGAGGATTTCGGCGGCCGTCCCGGCGATCCGCTGGCCGGAGTCGCTTTCCAGCGCCGGCTGGAAACACGCGCCTTCGAACTCGGCGGCGGCAACTACGAGGCGCCCGCGCAACAGCTCGGCGATTTTCTCGCCGGACGGCTGTCGACGCACCAAGGTTCGGTCAAGCCATCGTATCGGCCAGGCGTGCGCCTGACCGATCTGTCGGCGGCGCTGCCCGAATTCGCCATCGCCGCGATCCGCGAAGCGATCCCGGCCTTCGACCGGCGGATTCGCGGCTTCGCCTTGCCCGACACGATACTCACCGGCGTCGAAACGCGCACTTCGTCCCCGCTGCGCATCGTTCGCGGCGACGATCTGCAAAGCCTGAACGTGAAGGGCCTCTACCCCGCCGGCGAAGGCGCCGGTTATGCCGGCGGGATCCTGTCGGCGGGAATCGACGGCATCCGGATCGCCGAAGCCGTGGCGTTGGGGGTCGGAGGACAGAGAACAGAGGACAGTAATATTTGCGGCGCGTAGCGCCGGTAATTGACTGTCCTCTGTCATCTGTCTTCCGTCCTCTGAGCCGGGTGTACCGCCGGCTCTTTCATCTGAACGCGGGAGCTTGCCGGCAGGACCGCTCGCTCATGCCAAGTTGCGGTCAAACCATCGTGATACGCTCCAAAATGACCGGAATCCTGATACGTCAGACTGGAGTATCAACGGCCTGTTGATCGCCACTTACCATCAACCCTCGTCCATGACGGCCAAGCCTCGTCATTGCGAGGGCCATAGGCCTACGGCAATCCAGACGGCCCTGGAGATACTCCGGCGTTCCCGGAAAGCTGAACCGCCGCCTGGATTGCCACGGCGCTACGCGCCTCGCAATGACAAGGGGGCTGTGTCGCCATGACGAAACGCTTGCTTGCAATGACGTCGGGCCGCCCGGCCTGGGCGACGGCTTGGGGACGCCCTCGCGCCCAGAGCTTGCGGTAACGCGCCCGCCAGCGACGTCACCGCCGGGGTGGGTTTCATATCAGCTTGCGGTTAAACCGATCATTGCTTTTTCGCATGTGCCGGGCGAAAGGCCGGGCAGAACTCGGCGTTGGTTTCCAGCCGGGCGCTTTCAATCAGATCGAGGCAATAAGGCGCTGCTGGAAAGACCGCGTGCAGGCAATCGTCGATCGCCGAATGCTTGCCCGGCAGGTTGATGATCAGGCAGCGTCCCCGGATTCCCGCTGTCTGGCGGGAGAGGATCGCCGTCGGCACGAACGCCAGCGACGCCGCGCGCATGCGTTCGCCAAAACCCGGCAGCATCTTTTCGCACACCGCTTTTGTCGCTTCCGGGGTCACGTCGCGCGGCGCGGGTCCCGTGCCGCCAGTTGTCACCACCAGACTGCATCCCTCGTCATCGATCAGTTCGATCAGGGTTTTCTCGATCAGGGGCTGCTGGTCGGGAATCACGCGCGCCACCGCCCGCCACGGTGAAATCAGCGCGCGCGACAGCCAGGCGCGGATCGCCGGGCCGCCCAAATCCTCATAGACACCGCGACTGGCGCGATCCGAGATGGTCAGGATGCCAATGCGGACGGCCGTTTCCGGAACGGCGCTCATGGGGTTTCCTCCATTTTCTCCATGAAGCCGGAAGCGACCTCGAACCCGGCGCCGTCGAACAATTGCACCCGCGCTGTCGCGCCCGCCGCCAAACCTGCGCAGTGTTCCGGCAGGATCAGCAAGCCGTCGGCCCGGGCCATCGAACAGAGGTTGTCGCTGCCCTGCCCGCCAGCCGACGCCGCCGTCAGACGGCCATTGGCGTCGCGTTGCAGCGTCACACGCACGAATTCGGCGCGACCGGGACGGTGTTTGACGGCCTGCGTCAGTGTCGCTGTCACAGTGCGGCGAAAAAGGCGCGCATGCCCCATGAACGCGCGCAGGGCGGGCAGGACGAACTGTTCAAAACAGACCATGCTCGACACCGGGTTGCCGGGCAGGGCGAAAACCAGATGCTGGTCGCGTGTGCCAAAGGCCACGGGATGGCCGGGCTTCATTTCGACGCCCCAGAAATGCAGCGTCACGCCGAGCGCTTCCAGCGTCGGTCGCACATGATCGTGCGCGCCCACCGACGATCCGCCGGAAACCAGCAGCACGTCGTGCGCCAGCCCTTGCCGCAAACAGCCCGCCAGTTCTTCCGGATCGTCGCGGGCGATCCCCAGATACACGGGTTCGATCCCCAGCGCCTGCGTCTGCGCCATCAGCGCATAGGCGTTCGATTCCGGAATCCGCTCCGGGTCGAACGGCGCGTCAAGCGCTTCCAGTTCATCGCCGCTTGACAGGATGGCCACGCGCGGACGCCGCCGGACGCTCACCCGCGCGCGCTTGAGCGAGGCCAGCACACCGACCGCGCCGGGGGTGATTTCCGTACCCGCCGCCAGCGCCGTCTCGCCATTTTGCATGACTTCGCCTTGTACGCGAATGTCCTTGCCCGCCTTCACCGGCGCCGCGATGCCGATACGCGCCCCGGAAAGCGCCTGGGTATCTTCGACACGGACAATCGCATCGGCGCCGGGCGGCAGCGGCGCGCCGGTCATGATGCGCGCGCATTGCCCGCTAGCGATGGCCTGTCGCGGTCGGTCTCCGGCCTTGATGTCCCCGATCACCGTCAGCACGGTGTCGTCGCCGACCAGATCGTTGCTGCGCACGGCGAAACCATCCATTGCCGATACGTCGCAGGGCGGCAGATCGCGGTTGGCGCGCACATCCTCGGTCAATACCCGACCAAGCGACTGCTCAAGCGGAACCGCCTCGCTGCCGCCCGGCGGCACATAGCGCAGTACGCAAGCCTGCGCCTCGCCAACCGACAGATTATTCAGTTTATCGTTCATACATCGTACCTCCTTCACATAATTCGCGCCTTGCCGCCGCCATGTCTTCCGGCGTATCGAGGTCGACGAAGCCATGCCGCGCCGGGTCGGCGCCGCACAGCCGGGTTTCCGGGACATATACGGTGTTCAGGCGCGCCAGCGCGTGGCGCGGTCCCGGCGCGCCGGGTTCGGCCAGAAGCGCGCGGATGACTGGCAAGGCCGTCGCCGCGTAATAGGCGGCCAGCGGCTGCGGAACCGCTCCTGCGACCGGCGCGACCGCCTCGCATCCCTCCCGCCGCTGTGTAGATACCTATGACTTGTGGTGGAGGGCACCCGAAGGGCGGGAGAGGGTTGGCGGTTCCGTGACAACAAGCGTTTGGGCAAACTCATCCGCCCTCTGCGCCTTCTCCCCCAAAGGGAAATTTTCAAACGGAGTC
>JAISNE010000311.1 GCA_031276375.1 Accumulibacter sp. | reverse complement strand
GTCGCCGATGTTTTCGAGGTGGTCATCCAGTTGGCGGCCATCCTCGCGGTGTGCTGGGCGTATCGCGCCAGAATCGCGGAGGTGACGGCGGGGGTGTTGCGCCGGCCGCGCGATCGCGCTGCCCTGCGCTTCGTGTGGATGCTCGTTCTGGCCTTTCTGCCGGCGGCGGTGCTGGGGGTGATGCTCCACAAGCTGATCAAGGAGGTGCTGTTCAATCCGCTGGTGGTGGCGGCGGCCTTGATCGTCGGCGGCATCGTCATTTTGTTCGTCGAACGTCCCGGCCAGCTTCGGCGCGAGGGCGGGAGCATCGCCGGCATCGACGCGGCGACGGCGCTCAAGATCGGTTTCGCGCAGGCGCTGGCGATGATTCCCGGCACGTCGCGTTCGGGCGCGACGATCATCGGTGGCATGATTTTCGGGCTGTCGCGCAAGGCGGCGACCGAGTTTTCCTTTTTCCTGGCGATCCCGACGATGCTCGGCGCGACGGCGCTGGATGTGTATAAGAGCTGGGCTTTGTTCAGGCTTGCCGACTTGCCGGTGTTCGCCGCGGGATGCCTGGCCGCGTTCGTGTCGGCGATGTGGGCGGTGAGTTTTTTGCTGCGCTTCGTTTCCAGCCACGATTTCACGTCGTTCGCCTGGTATCGCATCGTTTTCGGCATGGTGGTCCTGTTGACCTGGCATTTTGGCTGGGTCGAATGGACGGTGGCCTCATGAGCGCCGGCATCCTTTATCTGCATGGTTTCTGCTCGTCGCCGGCGTCGTGGAAGGCGCGCCTGCTGGCCGACGCGCTGGCGGCGCGCGGCTTGGGCGACCGGCTGTTCTGTCCGTTCCTGTCGCCGGTGCCGAACGAGGCGATCGGGCAGGCCGAGGCGATCGTCGCCGGGCACGATGGTCCGCTGGCCGTGGTTGGCAGTTCGCTGGGCGGTTTTTACGCCACCTGGCTGGCGGAAAAGTACGCGCTGCGCGCGGTGTTGATAAATCCGGCGGTGGCGGCGCCGATTTCGCTGGAAAAATATCTTGGCACGCAGACCAATCCGCATACGGGCGAATCCTTCGAATTCACCGCCATGCACATCGCCCAGTTGCGCGCGCTGCAAACCGAGCGGGTGACGCCGTCGCGCTACCTTCTGATGGTGGAAACCGGCGATGAGGTGCTCGATTACCGCCAAGCCGTGGCGCGCTATGCCGGCTGCCGCCGGATCGTGCTTCCCGGCGGCGATCACAGCTTCTCGCGCTTTCCCGAACATATTTCGCAACTCATTGAATTTTGTGGGTTATAATCAGGCCAATGCATGTATTGTTTGAAGAAGAGGGCGCTTTCAGGGCGGGCACGATATTGGCCGACAACGAGACGTCGTTGCAGGTCGAAACGGTGTCCGGAAAGCGCGCCAAGATCAAATCGTCGAACGTTTTGCTGCGCTACCAGGAACCGGCGCCCGGCGCATTGCTGGAGCTCGCGGAAAAGGCGGCGGCGGATATCGACAGCGGTTTCCTGTGGGAGTGTGCGAGCGATGGCGAATTTTCTTTTTGTGATTTTGCCGATGAATACTTCGGAGGCGCCGGACACGGAGCTTCGGCGGTCGAGGCGGCGGCGCTGCTGCTGGCCCTGCAGGCCGCGCCCGTCCATTTTCATCGCAAAGGCAAAGGGCGCTTCCGCAAGGCGCCTCCCGACATTCTCGCGGCCGCTCTGGCCGGTCTTGAAAAAAAGCGTCAGCAGGCGTTAGCCATCGAGCGCATGGCCGGCGAGCTTGCGGCCTTCACGCTGCCGCCGGAGTTCGCGCCGATGCTCGACGCGCTCCTCTACAAGCCGGATCGCAACCGGCCCGAAACCAAGGCGCTGGAGACGGCCTGCGCGAGGAGCGGCCTGTCCGCGCCGCATCTCCTGGCGAAGTGCGGCGCCATCCGCTCGGCCTACGATTATCATTACCGGCGTTTCCTGTGCGAGCAGTTCCCGCGCGGCGCCGGCTTTCCCGAGGTCGAATTCCCGCCGTTTCCCGACGATCTGCCGCTTGCCGACGCGCGCGCGTTTTCGATCGACGACGCGGCGACCACCGAAATCGACGATGCCTTTTCGCTGCAGGCGCTGCCGGGCGGCCTCTGGCGGGTCGGCATCCACATCGCCGCGCCGGGACTGGCCGTGGCGCCGGATTCGCCGCTCGACCGGGTGGCGCGCGCGCGGCTGTCGACCGTCTACATGCCCGGCGCCAAGATCACCATGCTGCCGGAGGCCATCGTCGACGGCTTCACGCTGGCGGCGGGGCGCGCTTGCCCGGTGCTGTCGCTTTACCTGACGGTGACGCCGGAGTTCGAGATCGCCGCGCACGAGTCGCGCCTCGAAGTCGTGCCGATCGCCGCCAACCTGCGCCACCACGACATCGAGCCGCTGTTCAACGAGCGGACGCTGGCCGCGGGGCTTCCGGACTTCCCCTTCCGCGACGAGCTGAAAACGCTGTGGCAACTGGCCCGCGCCTGCGAGGGGCGGCGCGGCAAGCCGGCGGCGGCGCAGGGAATCAACGACTACCATTTCGCCATCGCCGGCGATCTCGGCGATCCCGGGGCGTGCCGCGTGGAAATCAGCGAACGCCGGCGCGGCAGTCCGCTCGACAAGCTGGTCTCGGAATTGATGATCGTGACCAACAGCACCTGGGGGAAAGTGCTGGCCCAAAAGGGCGTCCCCGCGATTTATCGCGCGCAGACGGCGGGCAAGGTGCGCATGACCACCTCGCCGTCGCCGCACGAGGGGCTGGGCGTCGACCAGTACGCCTGGGCCTCTTCGCCGCTGCGCCGTTACGTCGATCTCGTCAACCAGTGGCAACTGGCGGCCTGCCTGCAAGGCAAGGCGCCGCCGTTCAAGCCGCGCTCGGAACTGTTGTTCGCGGCCATGCGCGACTTCGATCTTACCTACGGCGCCTACGCCGAGTTCCAGCGCGGCATGGAACGCTACTGGAGCCTGCGCTGGCTGCATCAGGAGGCCAGGCGGAGCGTCGAGGCTATCGTCCGCCGCGAGAATCTGGTAAAACTGGAAGGTCTTCCGCTGCTGCTGCGCGTGCCTTCGATTCCCGAACCGAAACCGGGACAGCGCGTCCGGCTGGCGATCGAGGCAATGGATTTTCTGACGCTCGAACTCGATTGCCGCTACCTCGAAACGCTGGGTGGCGCGGCGGAGAGCATCGGCGTCGAAGAGGAGATGGAAGGAGTGGCAAACTGAGGTGAACGGGTCGATGGCGCTGACGGAAACGGGGACGATGGTGACCGGCGATCGCCGTCTGTGGCTGGCGATCGGCGTCTCGCTGCTGCTGCACGGCGTGCTGCTGTCGCTGCATTTCACCTTTCCCGAAGCGTCGCGCGCGTTGCAAGGCAAGGTGCTCGACATCGTCCTGGTCAACGCCCGCTCGGAGCGCAAACCCACCGACGCGCAGGTGCGGGCGCAAGTCAATCTCGACCGGGGCGGGAATTCGGAAGAAGATCGCCGCGCCTCGACGCCGCTGCCGCCGTCGCCGCGGGAGCAGAGCGGCAGCGACCTCGAACAGGAACAAAAGCGCCGGCAGGCGCTGGAGGCGCAACAACGGAAGCTGCTGACGCAAGCCCGCAAGAGCCGGGAGACGCAGCCCGAGGAGGCGCGTCCACAACCCGAGCCCGCGCCGCGGCCGTCGCCCGAGCCGCCGCCGCTGAATGGCCGCGACCTGGCCAACAGCGCGCTGGAAATGATGCGCCTGGAAGCGCGGATCGCCCGCCAGACCGACGAGTACAACAAGCGCCCGCGGGTCAGGAGCGTCGGCATCCGCGCCGAGGAATACCGTTACACCCAGTACGAATACTCCTGGCGGAACAAGGTGGAGCGCGTCGGCACGCTCAACTATCCGCTGGCGGCGCGCGGCAGGCTCTCCGGCAGCCTGATCCTGACCCTGGTCGTCAACAAGGACGGCAGCGTCGCGCGCGTCGAGATCGACCGGCCGTCCGGGCACCGCGTGCTCGACGAGGCGGCCAGGCGCATCATCAACATGGCCGCGCCGTTCGCCGAATTTCCCGCCGAGATCCTGCGCGAATGCCAGTGCGACCAGCTCTCGTTCACCCGCACCTTCATCTTCACCAGCAGCAACCAGATCGAAATGGAACAGTCCAGATAGCCGCCTTCCGCGACTCTCTTTCCACGTCCAGCAAGGCTCTCCGCCAAAGGTTCCCCATCCATGACCGACAAATACTGCGTGTTCGGCAATCCGATCGGCCACAGCAAGTCGCCGCAGATCCAGGCGGCGTTCGCGCGGCAGACCGGGCAGGACATCGAATACCGGGCGATCCTCGCGCCGGTCGACGGTTTCGCCAACGCCGTCGAAGCCTTCATCGCCGAGGGCGGCAAGGGGGCCAACGTCACCCTGCCGTTCAAGCAGGAAGCCTGCCGGCTGGCGACGCGCCTGAGCTTGCGCGCCGAACAGGCCGGCGCGGTGAACACGCTGGCGTTCCAGGATGGCGAAATCGTCGGCGACAATACCGACGGCGTGGGCCTGCTGCGCGACATCACGATCACCCTGGATTACCCGGTCCGCGGCAAGCGCGTCCTCTTGCTCGGCGCCGGCGGCGCGGCGCGCGGCGTGGTCGCCCCGCTGCTCGGCGAGCAGCCCGCGTCGCTGACCATCGCCAACCGCACCGAGGCGCGCGCGCATTCGCTGGCCGAACATTTCGCCGCGCTCGGGCCGGTGAGCGGCTGCGCCTGCGGCGAACTGGCCGGCCGGCAATTCGATATCGTCGTCGACGCCACCTCGGCGGGCCTGCGCGACGCGATGACGCCGCTCCCGCCGGGACTCTTCGCGCCGGGCAGCCTGGTGTACTTGATGATGTACGGACTGGGCGACGCGCCGCTGCGCGTTTTTGCCCGCGAGCAAGGCGCGGGAATGATCTCGGAAGGGCTTGGCATGCTGCTCGAACAGGCGGCCGAATCGTTTTTCGTCTGGCGCGGCGTGCGTCCGGATTGCGCGCCGGTCGCGGAACTTTTGCTGAAAAAGGCATGACCGGCGCGTTGCGCGCCGCCGCCTTCGTCGCGCGCTGGACCCGGCGCCTGCTGCTTGGCCTGTTGTGCCTGGTCCTGGTTTACCACTCATGGCTGTTCGGCTGGGTCGTCTGGTGGGGCCGGGTCGATCCTGACATGACGCGCTTCATGGAGATTCGCCTGGCCGAACTGCAAGCCGGGGATCCCGGCGCGCGACTGGAAAAACAATGGATCGATTACGACGGCATTTCCACGCATCTCAAGCGCGCGCTGATCGCCGCCGAGGACAGCCTGTTCACCCGGCACCGCGGATTCGACTGGAACGGCATCCAGAATGCGCTGGAGAAAAACTGGCAGCAGGGCAGAACCGTTTCCGGCGGATCGACGATCTCCCAGCAGCTCGCCAAGAACCTCTTCCTGTCGCCGCAAAAAACGCCGCGGCGCAAGGCCGAGGAAGCCGTGATCACGCTGATGATCGAAAGCGTCTGGAGCAAGCGGCGCATCTTCGAGGTCTATCTCAACGTGATCGAGTGGGGTAACGGCGTCTTCGGCGCCGAAGCGGCCGCGCGCCACTATTTCGGGATCGGCGCCGCGCAACTGACGCCGGAACAGGCGGCGCGGCTGGCGGCCATGGCCCCCCGCCCGCGCTTTTTCGACGATAACCGCGACGCCCCCGAACTGGCCGCCAAGGCGGCAATCATCCTGTCGCGCATGCCATCCGCCAGAATTCCCTGACAGGCCGTCTCGGGAATCGTGGCGATTTCA
>JAISNE010000288.1 GCA_031276375.1 Accumulibacter sp. | reverse complement strand
CTCGTCGAGCGGCACATAGGCATGCCCGTAGCGGCGGATACCCTGCTTGCCGCCCAACGCGCGGGCCAGCGCCTGTCCGAGCGTGATGCCGATATCCTCGACGGTATGGTGCGCGTCGATGACGAGATCGCCCTTGGCCTCGATATCGAGATCGATCAAGCCGTGCCGTGCCACCTGATCGAGCATGTGCTCAAGGAACGGAACGCCGGTGGCAAAGCGCCCCTGCCCCGTGCCGTCGAGGTTCACGCGCACGGTCACCTGGGTTTCCTGCGTGTTTCGGGTTATCTCAGCCTGGCGCATGATCATCGTCGATGGGTCACTGTTTCCGTTCCGGAGCGTTTCCGGTTCGTTTACCAGCGCATGATACCATCGGATGCGGCACGATCCCGCAACTAAAATGACCCGTCGCCGCCCTCGGCATTCACCCCGATCCGCTCAGGGCTATCGCATACGCAGATGTCGTAATGGAGCGTTTGGGAACGGGCGTTTCGTTGCGGGCGCGGGCAGGCACGGGGGCCTTGCCCCTACGCAGTCTCCGTAGGGGCGGCCCCCTGTGGCCGTACAGCGCGCAAGCGGGCGTCCCTTTGAGCGGCCACGCCCCGCCTCGTCATTGCGAGGACCGAAGGCCCGCGGCAATCCATCGGCTTTCATCCACGCGATGATGTCAGCCTACCGTTCCTGCCTGAACGCCGAATGGCTATCCCGTACTATCGCCCTTCCCTGCTCGGACTCGTCAAAAAAGCTAAATGCGATTGCCCTGACTCAAGTCTGATGCGTCAGGATTTCAGTCATTTTTTGGCGTATCACGCTGGTTTGACCGCACTGTCATTGCTCAGGCCGCGTGACGCGGCAATCCGTGCGGCGCTTGGGTTTCCCGAAACGACAAAGCGTCGTCCAGGTCTGTTTTTGGGCCACGAACCTCGGTTTTCGCGCGAGCCAATGGAGCGCGGGCGTCCCGCCCGCAATGCGAGCCGCCCGGTTCGGAAAACTGAGGACAGAAGACCGAAGACAGTAATATTTGCGGCGCGTAGTGCCGGTCTCTGACTGTCCTCTGTCTTCTGTCCTCCGAATCGGGCGTCCGAGTCCGTTCCCGGATCGCAAGTACCCGTCCGCTTCCTTGCGCGGCGACGATCCGCGCCGCTCCCGAAACAAATTGTTTCCTTCATACACCGTTTGCCATTTTTTTCCCTATTACACTGGCTACCATTACGCTCCATGTCCTTGAACAAGAGTTTAGCCATGTCCGACTTCCCGAGCATTCTGCGACACGGACGCCACTTGCTGCCGGCCTTGCTGGCCGCGGCGCTCTCCCTCCCGGCGCTGGCCCAGAGCGATCCGCCGGGGCGTATCGGGCGCATCGCCTGGACCTCCGGCGAGGTCTATCTGAACAGTCCGGACAGCGGCGAACTTGTCGCCGCGCCGCTCAACCAGCCGTTGACCAGCGGCGATGTGGTGGCGACCGGTTCCGGCGCGCGCGCCGAAATCCAGATCGGCGCGATGACGCTGCGCCTCGACACCGACAGCCGGATCGCGTTCGACCATATCGACGACGCGCAGGTCCGCGTCGTGCTGAACAGCGGCCGGATCATCGCCAAACTGCCCACCGAGGAAATCCAGCGCGATTTCGCGCTCGACGCTGGCCGTGGACTCTTTCTGCCGCGCGCTACGGGCGTCTATCGCTTCGACCGCCATGAGAACGATGTCGTCGCCACGGTCTACTTCGGCACGCTGCGCTATGAAGGCGAGAACATGGCGTTCGACGTCAACGCCGGGGAAAGCGCCCATTTGCAATACGACGATGCCGGACGCTTCGGCTACCGCATGGCGCAGGGCGTCCGCGACGAATTCACCCAATGGAGCGCGGCGCGCGACCAGCCGCCGCCTTTGGACTCGCCGCGCCACGTTTCGCCCGAAATGACCGGCGCGCAGGATCTGGACGTTTACGGCGACTGGTCGGAGACGCCGGATTACGGCGTCGTCTGGTTCCCGCGCGCGCTCGCCGCCGACTGGGCGCCTTACCGCAACGGCCACTGGACGTGGGTTTCGCCCTGGGGCTGGACCTGGATCGCCCGCGAGCCGTGGGGTTTCGCGCCTTTCCACTACGGCCGCTGGGCGCGCCTCCGCGGCGCCTGGGCCTGGGTGCCGGGAACGCGCATGCGCCCGGTTTACGCTCCGGCGCTGGTGGGCTGGGTCGGCAGGCCGGGCGGCGTTTCGCTGGGCGTCGGCTCGGCCCCGCCCGTCGGCTGGTTCCCGCTGGCGCCGCGCGAGAGATACGTGCCTTTCTACCGGGCCAGTCCTTCCCACGCCCGCATTGTCAATGCGCCACACTTTCCGCGCGCGGGCAATGTCGGTCGAACCTCGGCTCATTCCCGGAACGCCATCGGCGACCGCCCGTTCACTTACCGCCACGAATCCAGCGCCTTGAGCGTCGCGCCCGCCGACGCCTTCGGCCACCGGCGTTCCGGGGTCCGTATCACGCCCCGCGCGGGCGATGAGCGCGATTTTCGTGGACGCGCGGAACATGCCGTTCCTCCCGCCGGGACAGCGCCGCGCCGCGTGGGAGATGGCGCGGGAGATCGCGACCGGCCCCAACGCCCGGATTCGCCGCGCCCGCGCATGGATGAGCCGGCACAACGAGCGCAGCCCGGCCCGGCCGGTGGAACCACGGTTCGCCGTGACCGGGCGGAAAGCATCGCGCCACGCGCCGGCTTCACCGTACCCCGGCGCGATTCGGCGCCTCGTCCGGAATTCCGCCGCGAAAGACATGAGAACCCGACGCATCGGACACTCGTTCCAGCGTCGGTCCAGCCCGCCGGGCCGGCGATGCAAGGTCCGGCGACATCGCGGCTCGCGCCATCCGCGCAACGGCCGGATTCGTCGCGCCCGCGCATGAATGGGCCGGCACAACGGACGCAGCCCGGCCCGGCGGGTGGAACGACGGTTCGCCGTGACCGGACGGAAAACGTTGCGCCACGCGCCGGCTTCACCGCGCCCCGGCGCGATTCGGCGCCTCGTCCGGAATTCCGCCGCGAAAGACGCGAGAACCCGTCGCCTCGGATGCTCGTTCCAGCGTCTGTCCAGCCCCCCAGGCCGGCGATGCAAGGCCCGGCGAAATCACGGCTCGCGTCATCCTCAGCGCGCGAACGTGAACGGCCGCGCGAGTTCAACCGCTCGCAGGAACAACGTCCAAAAACGCAGGGCGCGTCGCAACGAACCGAGCGCCGCGCCCACGGCCGCCGGTAAGGAGACCGGCCATCCACTGCCAGCCACGATACTGTTCTACTCAGCGGAAGGCATGGCAACTCCACTTGATATTATCCAGGTTGAATAGTAAGCACGATATCATTGCCGGGAAGCGGCGAAATGACACCGGTTTCAAACAAAAAGCGCTTTTGATTGATACCAAGTTGCGGCCAAACCATCGCGATACGCCAGAAAATGACAGGAATTCTGACGTCAAACTTGAATATCAACGGCCTGTTGAGCGCAACCTGATATGACGCGAAGCGATGTGGAGAAAAGTGGAGTCGTTCCCGTCTCCCGCTTGCGGGAAAGGGTGTTCGAAGAGCGGGAAAGGGCCGGCGGTTCCATGGCAACAAACGCTTGGGCAATCTGCCCCGCCGCCCATCATCCGCCTTCGGCACTTTCTCCCCCGAGGGAAGAAGGAAAGGAGAGTTGGGCTTTTGGCGTCTTCCCTCCCGAGAGAAGACGGAAAACAAAAGGGAATTCAAGCGCCGCGCCTTTCTTGCGGGTGATGTTTATACCAAGCGGCGCTCAACAAGCCGTCGATATTGGGCGTATCACGATGGTTTTGACCATGCCGTCATTGCTCGGGTTGTGCGACGTGGCAATCCAGAGGACAGATGACCGAAGACAGTCATATTTGCGGCGCGAAGCGCCGGTC
>JAISNE010000279.1 GCA_031276375.1 Accumulibacter sp. | reverse complement strand
GCCAGATAGCCGAGCCGGTTCCCCGTTTTCTCGACGATGCCGAAACCGGTCGCGCGCAGTCCGGGGTCGATGCCCAGGATGCGGATGGCGTCGTGCTTGCTCGTGTTCAACGTCGGGGGCTCGTGTCGGCCTGAGCGGGCAGGGTGGATGGTCAGTCCTTCCGGGGTTTCGCGCCAAGCAAACCGACCCGGTAGCCGGCGGCGCGCAGCCGCCTGGTCGCGCGAGCGTTGAGAATCAGCATGACGATGAGATTGAGCAATGGCACGATCATCAGGATCGCGCAGAGAATGCACACCGGCACGGAATGCCCCAGTCCTCTCGTCAAGCGGACGACGCCGACGACCGCGAGAATGGCGGTCACAATACTGATGGCAAGCGTAAACTCGCCCGTGACCGCGCGCAGCGGCATCGCAAGCAAAGAGACCAGGACGGCGAAAACCATCATGCGCTGGCCGGCGGCGATCCGGTTGTGCCGATCCAGGTCAATGAACGAATCTTCCGCGTCCGCGACGGTGGACGAGGGCGGCGAGTACGGATTGGCTTGTTTCATTCGATTCTCCCTATAAAAACCATGAAAGGCTTGACGGGAAGTATACAGGCTCGGGCGGCGTTCAAGAACGCGGAATTCCGCGCGCGCCGCGGCGCGGTTTCCGGTTTCCCGCGTGGCGTCCGCCGCCGGCTTGCCGCCCGGAAGAGTAAACAGGCTTGTTTTTCGATTCCCAGGGCCTTTTTCGTGCCGGTTTCCCCAGGGGAATGAAATTTGCATGGCGCCAAGCATGACACAGCGCCGGAACGAGCCGGGGAAGGACCCTCATGGGCCAGGCGGCGGCGCCCGCGAGGCCCGCGGCGGGGGGCGGCCGTTTGCTCCGGAGATGACGGGAGAGCGGCGTTGGCCGCATAATCGCGTGTCAGACCGAACGGAATACATGCGCATGGCGGCCCTGCTTCTTTCCCATTCCAGCCGGACCTGGATCCGCTTCGGGCTGTGCCTGCTCGCCGCGCTGGCCGCCTGCGCGCTGGCCGGCTGGGGCATGCGCAACGTTTTTTTCGCGCGGCAGCTCGATCAGCTCGCGCAGAATTCGTGGCGCCACGTCGAGTTTTACCGCATGAGCCTCGATTCGCTGCTGTCGCGCAACGAGTCGCTGCCGCGCATCCTCGCCCTGGAGTACCGGCTGACGGATTTGCTGCGCGACCCCGCCAACCGCGCGCGGCTGGACGCGGCGAACGGGTACCTGCTGGAGGTGAAAAACAGCGCCGGCCTGAACGCGGCGTTCCTGATGGACATGGACGGACTGACCCTGGCGGCCAGCAACTTCGGCCTGCCGGGCACCTACGTCGGACACAACTACGGTTTCCGTCCCTATTTCCAGGGCGCGATCAAGGGCCAGCTTGGCGTTTTCTACGGCGTCGGCGCGACGACGGGCGAGGCGGGTTATTTTCTCGCCGCGCCGATCAAGGGCGAAAACGGGGAAGCGATCGGCACGGTGGTGGTCAAGATCAGGCTGGAGGATTTCGAGGAGGCGCTGGTGAGCAACGGCAATCCGATACTCCTGGCCGACGCCAACGGCGTGGTTTTCCTGGCCTCGGTGCCGGAACTCAAATATCACGTCCTGACGCCGCTGACCGCCGGCGCCCTGGCGCAGATCGACCTGTCGCGCCAGTACGGCGCGCAGCCTCTGCGCCCGCTCGGGATGGAGCTGCGCTTGCGGGACAAGCCGCAATACCTGCGCCTCGCCCTGCCCGGCAAGCCGGAGGAGGGTTATCTGGCGCAGTCGGCGCGGACGGGACGCCTGGGGTGGTCGATCATCCTCCTGAGCCAGACCCGCCAGGAACAGCAAGTCGCGCTGCTGGCGGGCGCGGCGGCGAGCCTGGCGGTGGCCTTCCTGCTGTCGCTGGTGATCTTCTTCCGTCTGAACGTCAGACGCTACCGCGAGCGGCGTCAGGCCGAGGCGGCGCTGCGTCAGGCGCACGCCAGCCTGGAGGCGCGCATCGCCGAGCGCACGGCGGATCTGATGGCGACCAACGCCTCGCTCGAAGAGAAAGTGACCGCCCTGAAAACGACCGAAAGCATTCTGCGCGAAACCCGCGATACGGCGGTGCAGGCGGGCAAGCTGACGGTCCTCGGGCAGATGGCGGCGGGAATCAGCCATGAAGTCAACCAGCCCTTGACCGCCCTGCATACCTTCGCCGACAACGCGGTCGAGCTGCTGGAGCTGGGCAAGCTCGACGAGGTGCGCGAAAATCTCGGCCTGATCCGGCAGATGGCCGTCCGCATGGGGCACATCGTCGGCGAGATCAAGAGCTTCACGCGCCGGCCGTCGCCGGAGCGGCTGGCGGTGGAAATCGCCAGCGTGGTCTATCAGGCGCTGATGCTGATCGAGCCGCAGCGCAAGCGCAGCGGGGCGCTGATCGACACGCGGGGCGTTCCCGAAGGGCTGCGGGGATGGGCCGATCAACAGCGCCTGGAGCAGGTTCTGGTCAATCTGCTGCTCAACGCGGTCGACGCGGTGAGCGAGTCGCCCGAGCGGCGGATCGACATCCTCGCGGAACGGCGCGGCGGGCAGGTGCGCATCGTCGTCCGCGACAGCGGGCCGGGGATTCCGGAAGCGGTCTGGCCGCGCCTGTTCGAGCCGTTCTTCACCACCAAGGCGATGGGGCGGGGGATCGGGCTGGGACTGGCCATCTCGCGCATGATCGCCACGGAACTGGGCGGATGCCTCGACGCCCGGAACCGCGAGGAAGGCGGGGCGGAATTCACCGTGACCCTGGAGGGCGCATGAATAACACGAAAAGCGACGAGGTCCCGGCGCGGCCCGTTTATCTGATCGAGGACGACGAGGCGGTCATCCGCGCCTGCGCGCAGGCGCTGAAGCTGGCCGGCATCGACGCGCGCGCGTTCCGCTGCGCCGAACAGGCCGTGGCCGCGCTGGACGAAGAGCCGCCGGCGGTCATCGTCAGCGACGTGCGCATGCCGGGCATGAGCGGTCTGGAACTGCTCGACCTCATGTGGCAGCGCGACCGCGAAGTGCCGGTGATCCTGATTACCGGCCACGGCGATGTCTCGATGGCGGTCCAGGCGATGCGCGCGCACGCCTACGATTTCATCGAAAAACCGTTCAATTCCGCGCGGCTGGTCGATGTCGTCCGCCGCGCGCTGGAAAAGCGGGCGCTGCTCCAGGAAAACCGGGTGCTGCGCGAACAGCTCGGCAACATGCGGGAAATCTCGCTGATCGGCGCCTCGGAGAGCATCCAGCGCGTCGCCCGGACGATCGATTCGCTGGCCGCCACCGACGTCGACATCCTGATCTACGGCGAAACCGGCACCGGCAAGGAAGTCGTCGCGCACGCGCTGCACACGCGCAGCGGACGCGCCGGGCCGTTCGTCGCCCTGAACTGCGGGGCGCTGCCGGAATCGGTCTTCGAAAGCGAAATCTTCGGGCACGAAACCGGCGCCTTTACTGGCGCGGACAGACGCCGGATCGGCAAGATCGAACACGCCACCGACGGCACGCTGTTCCTCGACGAGATCGAATCGATGCCGCTCTCGCTTCAGGTCAAGCTGCTGCGCGTGTTGCAGGAGCGCCGCATCGAACGGCTCGGCAGCAACGTCAGCATTCCGGTGAACTGCCACATCGTCGCCGCCACCAAGGCCGACCTCAAGCGCCTGTCCGAGCAGGGCGAATTCCGTTCCGATCTGTACTACCGGCTGAACGTCATCACCATCGAACTGCCGCCGCTGCGGGAACGCCTGAGCGACATCGGCCCGCTGATGACCTACTTTCTGCTGCAAGCCGGGCGGCGCTTCAACCGCGAAGCGCCGGCGTGGGACGAGCAGGACCTGGCCCGCTGGCAACAACACGACTGGCCGGGCAATGTGCGCGAACTCAAGGCAGTCGCCGAGCGCATGTGCCTGGGCGTGGGCGACGGGCTGGAAGCGGTCGCCGCGCCGGCCGTGTCGCTCGCCGCGCGCATGGAAAACTACGAGCGCGGCCTGATCCGGGAAGCCCTGCGCGGCGCCCGCGGCAACGTGACGGAAGCCGCCGAACGTCTCCATCTGCCCAAGAAAACGCTCTACGACAAGCTCGCCCGGCACCAGATCGACCCCGAAACGTTCCGGAAATAGTTCCGGTCATTGCTTCACACCGGCAAATTGGATACCCTAGACGTGTTTTTTGCATTTTCATCGTCTCAACCCATCAAAACAAAGAGGTATGCCATGTCTGAAGACACCGACTTTCCCAGCAACAGCGACAACGGCGGCAACAACAACAACGGCAACGGCAACAGCAGCAAGGAGAAATTCATTGCCGACATGAAAGCCGTGGTGCTGGACTTCGAGGAGATCCTGCGCGAAACGACCGGAGTCGCCGGAGACCGAATCGGTGAACTGCGCGAGCGCATCGCCGTCCGTCTGCGCGACGCCAAGGCGCGCATCGCGGAGGCCGAGGAAGTGCTGGTCGGCCGGACCAAGGCGGCGGCGCGCGCGACCGACGTCTACGTGAACGAAAATCCGTGGCGGGCGACCGGCATCGCGGCGGGCATCGGGCTGCTGCTCGGCGTCATCATCGGCCGCCGCTGAACGGTTCGAAGCATGGGAGAAAACGCGGGCGGAGCACCGGACGGCAGAGCGTCGGACGGCCTGCTTTCCGCCCTGGGCGGCATCGCCGCCACCTTGCTGGCGAGCGGCAGGACGCGCCTGGAACTCATTTCCAACGAAATCGAAGCCGGCAAGCTGCGCGCCGTCGAACTGTTGCTCACCGCGCTGGCGATGTCGTTCTGTTTCGGCGTCGCCATCGTCCTGGCCTTCATTTTGCTGATCGTCTCGTTCTGGGAGCAGCGGCTGGTGGTGCTGGGCCTCGGCATACTGATCTTTCTCGTGCCCGGCGGCCTTTTTCTGGCGCATTTCAAGCGCGAATCCCACCGTCCGGAGCGGGTTTTCACCGACAGCGTGGCGGAACTGGAAGAGGATCTGCGTCAGTTGAAAGCGATGACCGGCCATGAGCCGCCGCTTCGATGAACTTCTGCTGCGGCGCGGCCGGCTGATCGAGCGCATCGCCGGCCAGCGCGCCGCCTTGCGCCGGGATTCCGAACCCGTCGCGCGGGCCTTGGGCAAGGTCGACTTCGCCATTGCCGGCGTCCGTTCCGGGATCGGCTACCTTCGCCGCCACGTGCTGACAGCCTCGGCCGTCGCGGGCGTTTTCCTGATCTTCAGGGGCAAGGCGAGCCTGCGCTGGGCCGGACGGGCTTTCTCGCTGTGGCAATCGTGGCGCGCCCTGCGCAACGCCCTTCTCAACCTGGA
>JAISNE010000272.1 GCA_031276375.1 Accumulibacter sp. | reverse complement strand
GAAACATGGCGACACAATCTTCCAGGATCGTCTGGACAAAAATCGATGAGGCGCCCGCGTTGGCGACCTGTTCATTCCTTCCGATCGTGCGGGCGTTCACGAAGGGAACGGGGGTCGAGGTCGAGACCCGGGATATCTCGCTGGCCGGGCGCATCATCGCCACTTTCCCGGAGCGCCTGAGCGAAGCCCGGCGCATTCCGGACAACCTGACCTGGCTCGGCGAACTGACGCTCCGCCCCGAGGCCAACATCATCAAGCTGCCGAACATCAGCGCCTCGGCGCCGCAATTGAAGGAGGCGATCAGAGAATTGCAGGACAAGGGATACGACTTGCCGGATTACCCGGAGAATCCGCGGAACGAGGAGGAAAAGGAAATCAACGCGCGCTATTCCAAGGTGCTCGGTTCGGCGGTCAACCCGGTGCTGCGCGAGGGCAATTCGGATCGCCGCGCGCCGCTTTCGGTGAAGAATTTCGCCAGGAAGAATCCGCACAAGCTCGGCCCCTGGTCGGCGGATTCCAGGGCGCGCGTGGCGTTCATGTCCGAGGGCGACTTCTACGGCAACGAGAAGTCCATCGTCATGGAGACGGCCGGCGAGCTGAAGATCGAGCTTGTCGAAGCCGGCGGCGCGGTCAAGGTGCTCAAGGACAAGCTGAAGGTTTCCGCCGGCGAGATCGTCGACGGCACGTTCATGAGCCGGAAGGCATTGCGCGGGTTCTATGCCGAACAGATCGAGGCGGCCAGGCGGGAAGGCTTGCTGCTGTCATTGCACCTGAAGGCGACGATGATGAAGGTGTCCGATCCGGTGCTGTTCGGCCACGCCGTCTCGGTTTTCTTCGAGGACGTGTTCGACAGGCACGCCGAGACGTTCCGGCAGCTTGGCGTCAATCCGAACATGGGGCTTGGCGACCTGTACGCCAAGATCAGGACGCTGCCGGAAGCCAGACAGGCCGAAATCGAGGCCGACATCCAGGCGGTGTACACCAGGCGGCCGGCGCTGGCGATGGTCGATTCGGCCAAGGGCGTGACCAATCTGCATGTGCCGAGCGATGTCATCGTCGACGCTTCGATGCCGGTGGTCATCCGCGACTCGGGCAGGATGTGGAACAAGGACGGCCAGCTCCAGGAAACGCTGGCGATGGTGCCCGACCGTTCGTACTCGACGATGTATCAGGCGATGATCGAGGACTGCAAGAAGAACGGCGCCTACGATCCGGCGACGATGGGTTCGGTGCCGAACGTCGGCCTGATGGCGCAGAAGGCCGAGGAATACGGCTCGCATCCAACCACTTTCGTGATTCCCGCCGACGGCGTGGTGCGCGTGCTCGACGCTGCCGGCACGGCGCTGATCGAGCAGAAGGTCGAAGCCGGCGATATCTGGCGCATGTCCCGCGTCAAGGACATCCCGGTGCGCGATTGGGTCAAGCTGGCGGTCACGCGCGCCCGCGCGACCGGCGCGCCGGCGATTTTCTGGCTCGACAAGAACCGCGCGCACGATGCCAAGGTGATCGCCAAGGTCGAGAAATATCTCAAGGAGCACGATACCAACGGCCTGGAAATCAGGATCCTGCCGCCGGTCGACGCGCTGAAGTATTCGGTCGAGCGCATCCGCCAGGGCAAGGACACCATCTCGGTCACCGGCAACGTGCTGCGCGATTATCTGACCGACTTGTTCCCGATCCTCGAACTCGGCACCAGCGCCAAGATGCTGTCGATCGTTCCACTCCTGGCCGGCGGCGGGCTGTTCGAGACCGGCGCGGGCGGCTCGGCGCCGAAGCACGTGCAGCAGTTCCTCCAGGAAGGCTACCTGCGCTGGGATTCGCTGGGCGAATTCTCCGCGCTGGGCGCGTCGCTGGAGCATCTGGCGGTCAACTTCAAGAACCCGAAGGCGCAGGTGCTGGCCGACGCCCTGGACGCGGCCATCGCCAAGTTCCTCGACAACAACAAGTCGCCGGCGCGCAAGGTGGGCGAGATCGACAACCGCGGCAGCCATTTCTACCTCGCGCTCTACTGGGCCGAGGCGCTGGCCGCGCAGGACAAGGACGCGGAATTGAAGGCGCGTTTCGCCGCGCCGGCCAAGGCCCTGCGGGAAAACGAGGCGAGGATCGACGCGGAGCTGATCGGCGCGCAGGGCAAACCGGTGGACATCGGCGGCTACTATCTGCCGGATCCCGGCAAGGCTTCCAGCGCGATGCGCCCCTCGGCCACCTTGAACGCCATCGTCGATGCGCTCTGATCCTCGACCGGCAAAAGGGAAGGCGCGGTGAATCATCATTGCCGGGCCCCCGGCGCGGCGCACCGTTCCGGGGGCCTGAATTTCGTTTTTCGTGTCATCTGGAGAAATTATGGAAATCGTCAAGAAAGGGGTGGCGGGCACCATGCAGTCGAGCGACCTCATGGTATTCGTCGAGCCGGCCGACAGTCTGAAGGTCGAAATCGAATCGACGGTCATCAAGCAGTTCGGTCATCTGATCCAGGCCAAGGTCGACGAGGTGCTGGTCAAGAACAACGTGACCAGGGGCTTCATCCGCCTCACGGATCGCGGCGCGCTGGACTACGCCATCGAGGCGCGCATCGAAACCGCGTTGCAGCGCGCCAGCGCGGCGCGGGCATGACATTTTTGGAGGAGTAAAAGACATGGCAGATTCTCGACTGCGCCGGACCTTGCTTTTCGTTCCGGGCAACATGCCGTCCATGCTGCAGAACGTACCGTTGTTCAAGTGCGATTCGGTCATCATCGACCTCGAGGACGCGGTCAATCACGCCGAGAAGGACGCGGCGCGCAATCTGGTCCGCCGCTTCCTGAAAAGCTGGAAGGAGCGCAACAAGGAAGTGCTGGTGCGGATCAATCCGCTCTATACGAAGTGGGGACACGACGACTTGAAGGCGATCCTTCCGGAAATGCCCGACGCGATTCGTTTCCCGATGTGCGAAACGCCCGAGATGGCGCTGGAGCTGGACGCCGAACTGACCCAATATGAAGCCGCGAATGGCCTGAAACCGGGCCATTTCGGCATCCTGCCGTCGATCGAGACGGTGAAGAGCGTGCTCAACGCCTACGCCATCGCCACGTCCACGAAACGCATCTTCGGCCTGGCGTTCGGCGCCGAGGACTACACCGCCAGCATGGGCATCGCCCGGACGAATTCCGGCGAGGACCTGGTTCATCCGCGCATGATGGTGGTCATGGCGGCCAAGGCGGCCGGCCTCCAGGCCATCGATTCGATTTTCTCCGACATCAACGACATGGAAGCGTTGCGCAGGGAAACCGAACTGGTGAAAAGGTTTGGCTATACCGGAAAGTGCCTGGTCAATCCGCGCCAGATCGACGTCATTCACGAAGTGTTCGCGCCGAAACAGGAAGAAATCGATTACGCGCTGGAAGTGGTCGAGGCCATCCGGCAGGCGCAGGAAATGGGAACCGGCGTCATTTCGCTCAAGGGCAAGATGGTCGACGCGCCGATCGTCAAGCGCGCCATCCATACCCTGCGCGTCGCCTATGCGCAAGGTCTCACCGATACCCCGGTTGATGAGGAGATTCTCAATGGCTAAGAACAGTCTGGGACGCGAAATTCCCGAAACCTTCAACGGAAAGTCCTACATACCCTACACGGATCCGCATTCGATCAAGCCGGAAGCCTTCCATTTCCAGCGCGCCTCGCGCGTGCTCAAGCGCAATTACAGCGGCGCCAGCAAGGTCGTCGGCGGTTTGCGCGAAGCGATCGTCGCCTCCGGCCTGAAGGACGGCATGACCATCTCGACGCACCATCACCTGCGCAACGGCGACCGTCTGCTCAACGATCTGGTCAGGGAAATCGACGCGCTGGGCATCCGCGACATCAGGATCGCTTCCAGCTCGGTGCATATCGTGCATGCCGAACTGATTCCCTACATCAGGAAGGGCGTCATCACGGCGCTCGAATGCGGCGTCAATGGCCCGATCGGCGAACAGATATCCAGGGGCGAGCTTGCTTGTCCGATCATCGTGCGCTCGCACGGCGGGCGCGCCCGCTCGGTGATCTCCGGCGAAGTGCCCATCGACGTGGCCTTCCTGGCGGCGCCGTGCTGCGACGAATACGGCAACTTCAACGGCTTCTACGGCCCGTCCGCCTGCGGCAGCCTGGGCTACGCGCTGGTCGACGCGCAGTACGCGCGCAAGGTCGTCGCCGTGACCGACAATCTGGTGCCCTTCCCGGCGCTGCCGATCGGCGTCGCGCAAAACATCGTCGACATCGTGGCCACCGTCGACTCGCTGGGCGATCCGAAGAAGATCGTCTCCTCGACGACCAAGCTGACCAAGGACCCGATGGGCCTGTTGATCGCCAAGTACGCCGCGACGGTGATCGACGCCTCGGGCTACCTGAAGAACGGCTTCTCGTTCCAGACCGGCACCGGCGGCATCTCGCTGGCCGTCGCCGGACACGTCCGCGACATGATGCGCGAACGCAGGATCAAGGGCAGCTTCGGCTGCGGCGGCATCACCGGCTTTTTCGTCGACATGCTCGACGAGGGGCTGTTCGAAGGGCTGTTCGACGTGCAGTGTTTCGACCTCAAGGCGGTCGAGTCGATCGGGCGCAACCGCAAGCACCAGGAAATGTCGGCGGGCCTCTACGCCAACCCGTTCAACATGGGCGCGGTGGTCAATCGGCTCGATTGCGCGATCCTCTCGGCGACGGAAATCGACGTGAACTTCAACGTCAACGTCAACACCGAGTCTTCCGGCCTGCTCTTGCACAACACCGGCGGACACTGCGACGTCGCCAACGGCGCGAAAGTGTCGATCATCGTCTGTCCCTCGATCCGCGGCCGTCTGCCGATGGTGCGCGACGAAGTGACGACGATCACCACGCCGGGCGAAACGGTCGGGGTGGTCATCACCGAACGCGGCATCGCGGTCAACGACCATCTGCCGGAACTCAAGGCCGAACTGATTCGCCGCCGCGCGCCGGTCAAGGACATCCGGGCGCTGCGCGACGAGATCTACGCGGTGACCGGCGCGCCGAAGCCGGTGGAATTCACCGACAAGGTGGTCGGGCTGATCGAATACCTCGATGGCACCATCATCGACACGGTCAGAACCGTGCGCGCTTGAGCTGTTGGCGGCGCGGGACCGGCGGCAGGAGGCGCTGACCCAGGCCCTGGGCGCGGATCATCCGGTGGCGCTGTTCCTGTCGCTCAATATCCCCGGAAGGGAAAAAACGCCTCCTGGCGCGGAGGCGTTTTTCTCGTGGATGTCCAGCCGCGTCAAGGCGGATTTTCCGGCCGCGACCGATCTTGCATCGTCGTTCGACGCCCTGGGGCCCTATCTCATCCTCGGGCTCGATGGCGATCCGCAGGCCGTCAAGCGGCGCTGCGTCGAACTCGAAACCGGACATCCGTCGGCGCGGCTAATCGATCTCGATGTTTACACCGCCTCCGGAACGCAGATCGACCGCGCGTCGCTTGGACTGGCGGCGCGGCGCTGCCTGGTCTGCGACCGGCGGGCGGTCGATTGCATCCGCGTCCGGCGTCACGGTTACGGCGAAGTCATTGCCAGAACGCATGAACTTCTCGCCCCCTTCCGGGCTTGAAAGGCTGGCCGCCGCGCTGGCGGCGGGAGCCATGATGGAACTCCGGCTGACGCCCAAGCCCGGACTCGTCGACCTGCTCGACAACGGCTCGCATCCGGATCTGTCGTTCCCGATCATGGAGCGATCGATCGGTATCGTGGCGCGCTACCTCGAAGAAATCGTGGCTTCGCTGCGCGCCGGGGAACCGTTCGCCCGCCAGCGGGAGATCGCCCTCCAGAGCGAACGCCGGCTTCACGCGGAGCTTGGAACGAACACGCACAAGGGCTACATTTTCCTCGCCGGCATGTTGCTGATCGCCCGCCATCATGCCGGCGCGCCTGACGAGAGCGCGCTGCGCGAGTCGCTGTCCGCCCAAGCGCGGGCCTTCTTCAGCACCGCCGGGGAACGGGACACCCACGGAGCACGCGCCCGCCGGCAATTCCGGAGCGGCGGCATCGTGCGCGAAGCGAGCGACGCGTATCCCTCGCTGTTCGAAGGCGCCCTGCCGGTTTTCCGCCAGACGATGGCGCGGCGCGAGTGCGCGACCACCGCCTCCTTCGCCATGATGGCCCGGCTGATGCAGACCATCGACGACACCACGACACTGCATCGCGGCGGCCTGGAAGGTCTGGCGCGGGTCCGCCGGGATGGCCGGACGCTCGAGCGGCTCATCGCCGAAGGCGAAGACTGCGCCGCCTTCCTCGAACGCCTCAACCAGGACTACAAACGCCTCAACCTGACCATCGGCGGCGTGGCCGACATGCTGGGCCTGGCCTTCGGCTGGCTGATTTTCCAGGGCGAGATTACCCCGGACGCC
>JAISNE010000247.1 GCA_031276375.1 Accumulibacter sp. | reverse complement strand
CCGGAGGCGTTCCGGGCGGCTGTTCATGTTTCATTTTTCTCTTTTTTGGCGGCGCGGGCGAGCTGCGCCCTGGCCAGGAAAACCATCAGCCGCTGCAGCGGATTGCGGTAGCCCCAGGGTCGCCAGGTCTTGGCGTAGCGCATGCGGTAGCCGTCGAACTGGCTGGCCCAGGGGGCGAGCTTGACGCCCCGGCGTTTGAGCAGCAGCTTGAGTACTTCGATGGCGGCGGCGCCGGCGCAGAGTTGGCAGGCGGCGATGCACGACGGACCCATGCGCTCCGCGAGCCGGACCCGCGACATGTCGGCGACGTAGCCGCGATGGAGCATGGCCGGCGACAGGCCGACCATGAAACGCAGGGCCATTTCGGTTTCATCGGCGCATCCGGCGAAGCCGAAATAGTCCTCGAACGGCATGCCGCCGGGGCCGAAGACGAGCAGCGCCGTGCCCAGGCCCAGGGGCGCCGCGGTCACCACCGGGATGCCCTTGCGTTCGCAGGCGGCGAAGGTGGCGCGCCGGGCGGCGAAGGCGAAGAAATCGAGCCCGTCGACATAGACGTCGACGCCGTCCAGGAATCCGTCCAATGTGTTGTCCTGGATTCCCGCCGGGAAGGCGCGCAGGTCGATTTCCGGATCGATGTCCCTGGCCATTTCGCTCAGCACGTCTATTTTTGGACGCCCGAGCGTGCTGACCAGCGCGCCGACCTGGCGATTGAAATTGACGATGTCGAAGGTGTCGAGTTCGGCGACCGTGAAGCGGCCGATGCCCAGCCGGGCCAGCGTCAGCAGATGCACGCCGCCGACGCCGCCCAGTCCGCCGATCGCCACGCGCGAGGTTCTCAGGCGCGCCTGCTCCGCCTCGGTCACCCAGCCGATGTTTCTGGAAAACGCTTTTTCGTAATCGAACGCTCGCATGAGCCGCTCTCGTCTTGTCGTATGATTGGCACCCGCCGTCGAATTTAACAGATGAACGCTGCCGATGAACAGCCTGCTTGTCGATTTCCGCCTGGCCGCCAGGAATCTCGGGCGCAATACGCAGCGGACGCTGGTGGCGACGCTGACGGTGGCGTTCGGGATCGTCGCCTTCCTGCTGGCCGGCGGGTTCATCGCCTGGATTTTCCAGGAGATGCGGGAGAGCGCGATCCATTCGCAGTTCGGGCATCTGCAGATCGTGCGTCCGGGTTTTTTCGAGAAGGGCATCGCCGATCCTTATGCCTTTCTGCTGCCGGAGCAGTCGGCGGAACAGGCGCTGATCGAACGGATGCCGGGATTTCGCGGCCTGGCGCCGCGCCTCGTTTTCAGCGGGTTGATCAGCCACGGCGAAACGACGATTGCCTTCATCGGCGACGGGGTCGATCCGGTCGAGGAAAAGCCGGTGAGCAGCCGGGTGGTCATCGTCAGCGGGCGCAACCTCGAAAGCGACGGCGAGGCCGCCGTGATTCTTGGCCAGGGGCTGGCGCGCAGCATGGGCGTGGCGGCGGGCGACGTCGTCGTGCTGCTGGCGACGGCGGCCAACGGCAGTCCGAACGCGGTCGAGGTCGAGGTCGCCGGGATTTTCGCCACCTCGGCCAAGGAATACGACGACGCGGCCTTGCGCTTGCCGATCCGGGTGGCCAGAAAGCTGATGCGGGTGAGCGGCGCGACATCCTGGGTCGTGCTGCTCGACGAGACGGAAAGAACGGCGGAGGCGGACCGCTACCTGTCCGGGGAATTGCCCGGAGACTTGTTTGAAATCGTGCCCTGGACGGCGCTGGCCGATTTCTACAACAAGACGGTCACGCTTTTTTCCAGGCAGGTCGGCGTGGTCAAGTTCATCATCGGCATCATCATCGTGTTGACGATTTCCAATACCCAGACGATGAGCGTGCTCGAACGCACCACCGAAATCGGCACCAGTCTGGCGCTCGGGCTGCGGCGCGCGGCCCTGCTGCGCATGTTCGTGGCCGAGGGGGCGCTGATCGGCGCGGTTGGCGGCGCGCTGGGCGTGTTCCTGGGCTTCGTTCTGGCCCGCGCGATTTCCGCGATCGGCATCCCCATGCCGCCGCCGCCGGGCATGGCGATGGGTTTTCTCGGGGAAATACTCATCGTGCCGCGGCTGGCGGCGGACGCGCTGATCCTGGCGCTTCTCACCACCTTCGCGGCCAGCCTCCTGCCCGCCTGGAAAGCGAGCCGCATGACCATCGTCGACGCGCTGCGCTGGAACCAATGAAGCCCGGCATTTTCCAGCGCCTGAATTTCGCCTTGCGCAACGTTTTCCGGCAGCGCGCCCGCTCGGCGGGAACGCTTGCCGCGATCGCCCTGGGCGTGGCCGGGCTGATCCTGGCCGGCGGCTTCGTCCAGGACATTTTCTTCCAGCTTGGCGAAGCGGTCATCCATTCCCAGAGCGGGCATATCCAGGTGGCGCGGAAAGGCTACCGCGAGGGGCGCGTGCGCGAGCCAGAGGCGTTTCTCATCGACCGGCCCGACGAGATCAAGCGGGTGATCGGCGAGGCGCCCGGCGCGCAATCGACGCTGGCGCGGCTCGGCTTCACCGGGGTCATCAACAACGGCAAGCGGGACCTGGGCATCATCGGCGAGGGCGGCGAACCGTCGGCCGAGGAAAATCTGGGCACCTACCTGCGCTATATCGAGGGCCGTCCGTTGCGCGACGACGATCTGGACGGCATCGTCGTGGGACAGGGCGTGGCGAGGTCGCTGGGGCTGAAGCCGGGCGACCGGGTCAACCTGCTCATCAGCCTGGCGCAGGGCGCGGTCAACACGCTCGATTTCGAAGTGACCGGGATTTTCCAGAGCTTTTCCAGGGATTTCGACGCGCGCGCCGTGCGCATCCCGCTGCGGGCGGCGCGCGAGCTGATGGACAACGATTCGGCGCACGTGCTGGTGGCCGTGCTGGACGAGACGGAAAAAACCGACGCCGCGCTCGCCTTCCTGAAGGATCGCCTGGAGAACCGGGGATTCGAGCTGGCGAGCTGGCGGGAACTGTCCGATTTCTACGACAAGACGCTGAAGCTCTACGACCGGCAGTTCGGCGTGCTCAAGCTGATCATCCTGCTGATGGTGCTGTTGAGCGTGGCGAACAGCGTCAACATGACCCTGTTCGAGCGGACGCGCGAGTTCGGCACCCTGCTGGCGCTGGGCGACCGGCCCGGCACGGTGTTCCGGCAGATCATGACCGAGAGCGCCTTGCTGGGAATCTTCGGCGCGGCGCTCGGCGTGGCGGCGGGGTGCGCGGCGGCGATGCTCATTTCGGCCATCGGCATACCGATGCCGCCGCCGCCCAACGCCAACCTCGGCTATACCGCCTTCATCCGCCTGGCGCCGGTCGAAGTCGCCCAGGCGGGAGCCATCGGCGTCGCGGCGACGATTCTGGCCGCCGTGCTGCCGGCCCGCCACGCGGCCCGCCTGAACGTGGTCGAAGCCTTGCGCCAGGGAGTGTGAATTATTTGGTTTTTCGGGTAGCGCCGAAAGGGTAATTTATGGCAGATTTCCATGGCGGATTCGCGGCGATGGCGCAAATTCCGCGACAGAACCCGTTTTTTCCTGTGGTAATGAAAAATTCTTATTCAAATCAGGACGTTTCGGTTAGAATTTAATCCGGATTGTTACATTTCCCGTGAATTGATTGCTGCTTAAGGAGAATGAAATGCTGGTCGGCCTGAAAAAAAAGGTTTGCGCGGTGATTCGCTGGAGCATGCCGGGAATACTCGGGGCGGCGATTC
>JAISNE010000412.1 GCA_031276375.1 Accumulibacter sp. | reverse complement strand
GGCAATTCGCCGAACGTCGTCGAAGCCATCCGCGCGGCGCACGACAACGATCTTTCCGTCGTGGCGCTGACCGGGAAGGGCGGCGGGGAGATTGGCCGGATGCTGCGCGACGCCGACGTGCATCTGTGCGTCCCGTCGGAACGCACCGCCCGCATCCAGGAAATCCATCTGCTGGTCATTCATTGCCTGTGCGACGGCATCGATTGCCTGCTGATGGGAGTCGAATGATGTTGCCATCCACGTCCGGCATGGCCGGACAAAGCGGCGCGGAGGAATTTACGCCTCTCTCGCGCCAGAGTATCCCGCCGTCCCTTTCTCCGACTTTTCCCCGGCGGGGGAAGGGCGGAGACGAGGCAGGGAGGTTCCAACCCGGAGTTCGTTGCCGATGAAAACAAAACTGATTGCCGCGCTGCTGCTTGGCGCCACCCTTCTTCCCGCCCTCCAGGGCTGCTTTCCGGCCGTCGCCACCGGCATCGGCACCGGGGTCATGGTGGCCGTCGACCGGCGCTCCCTGGGCACGCAGACCGAGGATGAATCGATCGAATGGAAAGCCGCTTCCCGCATCGGCGACAGACTGCGCGACCGCGGCCATTTCAATTTCACCAGTTTCAACCGCAAGGTGCTGCTCAGCGGCGAAGTGGTGTCGGAGGAACTGAAAACCGAGGCCGGAACGATCATCGCGCGCATCCCGAACGTGCAGCGCGTATTCAACGAGCTTATCGTCGGGCCGTCGTCTTCGCTGGCCGATCGCAGCAATGACTCGTTCATCACCTCCAAGGTCAAGAGCCGCTCGGTCGACAACGGCAAATTCAACCCGATGCACGTGAAGGTGGTCACCGAGGCCGGCGTCGTGTTCCTGCTCGGCATGGTCACCCAGGCCGAGGCGGACGCGGCGATCCACGTCGCCCGCACGACGGCCGGCGTCAGGAAGGTCGTCCCGCTGTTCGACAGGCCGCTGCTCACGCCGGCCCAGGCGCGCGAACTCGACGCTTCCCCGTCCGAAAAGGACGGCGCGCCCGGCGAATAGGCAACGGTCAGGGAGATTCGGCGAAAACCGGGAGCGAGGCCGGAAAAAGCATCGATGGAGAAGGATCTCGCCAAACGGATCTCGCCAAACGGATCTCGCCAAACGACAAAGGATCTCTTGCCATGAGCCGCTATCCCCTTCCCGTCTTTGAAGCCAAGATCGTCGCTCCGGACCAGCTCGCCGCGCGTATCGCGCGGCTGCCGCGCCCGCGGGTGTTCACCAACGGCTGTTTCGACATCCTGCACCGCGGCCACGTCACGCTGCTGGCGCAGGCGCTCGCGCTCGGGAAATCGCTGGTGGTCGCGCTCAACACCGACGCTTCGGTCAAGCGCCTGGGCAAGGGCGATGACCGGCCGGTCAACGCGCTGGCCGACCGGGCGGCGGTGATGGCGGCGCTCGAATGCGTCTCGCTGGTCACCTGGTTCGACGAGGACACGCCGCTCGCGCGCATCCTCGATTGCCGTCCCGACGTGCTGGTCAAGGGTGGCGACTGGCCGGTCGGGAAAATCGTCGGCAACGCCGAGGTGAGCGGCTGGGGCGGGACGGTCGCGTCGATCCCGTTCATCCACCCGACGTCGACGACGGCGCTGCTGGAAAGAATCCGCCGGCTGTGACGCTCCGCCGCCGGCCGCCGCAAAAATCAGGGCAATCGCATAGGCAGATATCGTAAGCAGCGCCAAAGAATCGTTCACATTCAGGCAGTTATGACAAGTCATTGCAAACCCTGCCAAAATCGGGTCTGCGAGTAGGGAGAAGACAACGAAGCCTGGCTCAGGAAGTATCTGGAACTCGTCCACGGAACGCCGTCGCGCGACACCTTCCGTCGGGTTTTCCCGTCATTGCGAGGCGGTCCAAAGTAGCGGGAGCCTCCTGCTCCCGACCACCCCACGGGGGAGCAGGAGGCTCCCGCTACTTTGCCGTCATGGCGAGGGCCGAAGGCATGGGCAATCCATCGGCTTCATCCGCGCGACGACGCCAGCCTGCCGTTCCGGCCTGAACACCGGATGGGTATCCCGCGCTATCGCGCCTCCCTGCCCGGACTCGTCAAAAAGGCGAAATGCGATGGCCCTGGGGTGTTCGGAAAACCGATGACGGAGGACGAAGACAGTCGGTGACTGGCGGCTTCGCCGCCGCAAAATCTACTGTTCCCTGAAAAAATCTGAAAAAAAGAGGCTGGAACCGAGGAATTTTTATCGTTTTTACAACGTGGGTTCCTTGAGTTCCGGATAATTTCGGGTAATAATTCCCGACATGGAAGGGACATTACAAGAAACTTGCCCCCTGTCTCTGACAAAACTACTGAAAGGATGGGTTCCGCCATGTCGTTGGTTTTGAATGGGGGGGGGGGGGCGGCGCCCGGGCGGGGCGGGGGGCGGGGTCCCCGCGGGCATTGCGGGGCGGGCACGCGGCCGCCCCCACGCTGGGAAAGCGTTGGCGGGCTGGAAGCCGGCCCTACTCTGGAAAAGGAACCCTGTGTTCAAGCTGTTCGAGAAAGCCGTCGATCCCT
>JAISNE010000300.1 GCA_031276375.1 Accumulibacter sp. | reverse complement strand
GTAACTCCTTGATTTTTTGCGCTCAAACGAATAATTTTTACCAGCCGATGAATTTAGTTCATGTGATATGAAGCCAGAAGCCGCGAAGGGTACGGAAAAAACTTCAGAAAAATGCCGCCCGGACCAAGAACCGTCGTCCCGGAAAATATTGGAATCCAGGAAAGTCAATGAACTGGATACCGGCTTGCACCGGTGTGACGAGTAAAATCAATTCTTCCAGCCCTTTTCATCGCGCGTACTACGCGGCCATTCTTGTCGACGCCACGCCGAAAAAATCTATGCCGACAATGCGGGACTTTCGGCGAGTGTTTGTCATAACCAGTCCTGAAAAGCACGTATCTTTGGCAAACGGATTGTCGCCGATGGCCGCGCCTTCCTGATGACCGTGGAGCGGTTTGAGGGTGGTGTCGGTGTCGAGAATCCACGGCGCATCGAGTAGCGGCGCAATGCTGTCGGTGAGGTGGCCGTCCAGCCACGCCGTCCCCGCCGCTTCGGGGAGACGTTTGAGCGCATTGCGCAAGGCGTCCTCGGAGATCACCTTGCTCATGCCGAGCAGACCGGGATTGAGGCCGTCGCAGCGGAGGGGGGTGACGTGGGCGTAGCGGCGGTGGCCCGCCAGCATCGACAGTAGGGCTGTCCATCGGCACCCTCAAGAACGGCTTTCACATCTGCGCTGGTGGGCCGGAAAAATGGGCAAGGCGGGTATTCTTGCCGGCGGACAACGCCCAATTGGGCATTCCCGAACGTCATTATGTGACCAACGAGAACAAGGCGAAGGAACTGGATGACGGATTGGACAGGATCACCGATGCCCATGCGCGCATGAGCCTGAAATTACAAGCCGCCTTTGGGTTGCGCCGCGAGGAATCGATCAAGTTCCAGCCCGGCGTGGCCGATCACGGGGATCATATCGCCATCCAGGGTTCCTGGGCCAAGGGCGGACGGAATCGGACGGTGCCGGCCACGACAGCGGAATTATGACGGACAGTGCAAGCGGGCGGGACTGAGCCACATGCACGGACTTCGGCATCGGCAGGGTTTCCACGAAGGGGCACGGCGTTCCGGGCGACCATCAGGCCAAGACGAGCAAGGCGGAAAGGCGAATCCGGCGATCGTTTATACTTCTGAACTTCCATGGGAATTGCGGACATCCGCGGAAACCGCCAGAACAGCGTTGAGTTTTCGTTTCCGCTCGGTGTGCTCGCGCCCTGCCGGACTGGCGTAGAGACAACGGCGATCATCCAGACTATCATGCGTCTTCTCCACCAGCCTGGCGGGTAAAATTGCGCGCCAACGCCCATGCCGATGACAAACATCGCTTTCAACGAAGCCGACACTTACGCCTACTTCGGCAACCCCGTTTACACCTACAGTCTGCGTCAGGACATCGAGGACGGCTTTCTTGCTCCATATCGCGTCCATCGCGTCATTTCATCGGTCGACGCCGCCGGCTGGCGGCCCAGCAAGGACGAACTGGATCGCTATGGCCGCCCGGTGCCCGACGAGGAATACCAGACCAGGGACTTCGAGCGCGTCATCGTCCTGCGCGCCCGGACACGGGCGATGGCCCGGCATTTGACCAACTTTCTCAAAGGCACGGATCGTTTCGCCAAAACCCTCGTGTTCTGCGTCGATCAGGAACACGCCGCCGAGATGCGGCAGGAACTCGTCAATCTCAACAGCGACCTGATGAAGCTTTATCCCGATTACGTCTGCCGCGTTACAGGCGACGAGGGCGACTTCGGCGCGACGCGCCTGGCTGATTTCCAGGATGTAGACAAACCCACGCCGGTCATCCTCACCACCTCGCAATTGCTGACCACCGGCGTCGACGCCGAGATGGTCAAGAACGTCGTGCTGGCCCGCGTCGTGGGATCGGGCGCCGAGTTCAAACAGATCATCGGGCGCGGCACCCGGCTCAAGGTGGATTACGGCAAGGAATACTTCAGCATCATCGATTTCACCGGCACGGCCACCCATCACTTTGCCGACCCGGATTTCGACGGCTTCCCGGAAGGAAGCGAGGACGTGACCATCGATGGCGACGGCAACGTGATCGACGGCGAAAACCCGCTTCCGGAACCGAATGAGGAAACCCGCGAAGAGGACGACCCTCCCGGCGAAGACGACATCCCGGGCGGCGAGGGCGGAACGGGCGATCCGCCCATCATCATCGATCCACCGCCCCCCGAACCGCGCAAGTTCTACATCGACGGCGGCGAAGTCGAAATCATCGGCCATCTAGTCTATGACCTCGACACCGACGGCAAGAAGCTGCAAGTCATCAAGTACACCGAGTATTCGGGCCGGGCCGTGCGCACCCTTTACCCCACGCGCGAGGCGTTGCAATCCCGCTGGGCCAACCCCGACACGCGCGGCGAAGTCCTGCGCGAACTCACCGAGCGCGGCATCAGTTTCGAGGAACTCGCCAGCAGCGCCGAACAGCCCGACGCCGATCCTTTCGATCTGCTCTGCCATCTGGCGTGGAACACCCCATTGCTCACTCGCCGCCAGCGCGCCGAGCAGGCGCGGCGCAAGATGCCCGACCTGTTCGCGGCCTATGGCGACACCGCGCGCGAAATCCTCGCGCTTCTGCTGGAGCGTTACATCGAGCGCGGCATCATCCAGTTCGACCGGCTTTCCGAACTGATCAAGGTGCAACCCTTCGACCGTTACGGCTCCCCGTCCGAAATCGCCGCGCAACACTTCGGCGGCGTGCCGGGCATGCGGGATGCCGTCGCCAAGCTCCAGACCGCGCTCTACCAATAAGACTCCACGATGCCCGCCACCACCGGAAAAAAGCCTCGCGCCCCCAAGGCCGCGCTCACCACCCGCGACAATCTGTCTTCCCTGATCGGCAGCGCCCGCAAAATCCTGCGCAAGGACAAGGGCCTGAACGGCGACGTCGACCGCCTGCCGCTCCTCACCTGGGTGATGTTCCTCAAATTCCTCGACGACCTGGAAATCCGCCACGAGGAAGAAGCCGCGCTCGATGGCCGGCCCTACCGGCCCATCATCGAAGCACCATACCGCTGGCGCGATTGGGCTGGCAGGGACGATGGCATCTCCGGCGACGAACTGCTGGAATTCATCGCGCAGGATCGCGCCACCCTTCCCGACGGTCGTTGGGGCCAGGGCCTGTTCGCCTACCTGCGCGATCTGGCGGGCGAAGGCGAAAAGGGCAGCCAGCGCGAAATCGTCGCCAACGTTTTTCGGGGCGTGCAAAACCGTATGGAAAGCGGTTACCTGCTGCGCGAGATCGTCAACAAGATCGACGGCATTCATTTCAACGCCTCGGATGAAATCCACACCCTTTCGCACCTGTACGAATCCATGTTGCGCGAGATGCGCGACGCGGCGGGCGACGCGGGCGAGTTCTACACCCCGCGTCCGGTGGTACGCTTCATGGTGCGCGTCATCGACCCGCGCCTCGGCGAAACCGTGCTCGACCCGGCCTGCGGCACCGGCGGCTTTTTGGTGGAAACTTTCGACCACATCGCCCCGCAAGTGACCAACCCCGGCGAGCGCCGCGTCCTGCAACGCCAAACCCTCCAGGGACAGGAAGCCAAACCCCTGCCCTACATGCTGGCGCAGATGAACCTGCTCTTGCACGGCCTGGAAGCGCCGCAAATTGCCTACGGCAACACCCTGCAAAGGAAGATCGCCGAAATCGGCCACGGCGAGCGCGTAGACATCATTCTCACCAACCCGCCTTTCGGCGGCGAGGAAGAAGCGGGCATCAAGGCCAACTTCCCGCCCAACATGCAAACGGCGGAAACCGCGCTGCTCTTCCTGCAATACATCATGCGCAAGCTCCGGGTGACCGGCGCGCCCGTCTCGAAAGGCAAGACGGCGGCGCGCGGCGGGCGCGCCGCCGTGGTCGTGCCCAATGGCGTCCTCTTCGGCGACGGCGTGACCGCCGTCATCAAGGAAGAACTCCTGAAGGAATTCAAGCTGCACACCATCGTGCGCCTGCCGCAAGGCGTGTTCGCGCCCTACACCGACATCCCCGCCAACCTGCTGTTCTTCGAGCGCGGCGGGCCGACGCAAAGTATCTGGTACTACGAACTGCCCTTGCCCGAAGGGCGCAAGAAGTACAGCAAGACCGCCCCCTTGCAGTTCGAGGAATTCGCGCCCGCGCTCGCCTGGTGGAACGCGCGCGAGGAAAACGCGCGGGCGTGGAAGGTGGATTTTGCCGCCAGACGCGCCGCCGCCGTTGACGCCGCCGCGCCGCACTGGCGGCAAGCGGAAGTCGAGCGCAACGCCGCCATCGCGCTGGGTAAACCCATCCGGGAACTGGAACGAAAAGCGCAGGCCGCCGCCAATGGACAAAAGGCCGAATTGCAGGAACGCCTGCGCGCCCTGAAGGCAAAACAGCAAACCCACGAACAAGCCGCCAGGGTGGCGCAATCCGAGGGCGACGCGCTGTACTGGCCGATCTACAACCTCGATCTCAAGAACCCGAACGCCAAAACGGGGTTGGAACATGCCGACCCCAAAGACCTGATCGCCGCGATGCGCGCTCATGAGGCCGAGGTGGCACGCCTGCTGGACGAGATCGAGATGCTGGTGAACGAGGCGCAGGGATGAACAAGAAGAGCGTTCCGGCCAAAACGGCAAAGGCCATCGAATCTGTCGAAGCCGCCACGGATTATGCCAATGTCCATGAGGGAATCGTAGTGCTGCTGCAAGCGGCTCGTAGCGCCACCGCGCGCAGCGTCAATGCGCTGATGACCGCAAGCTATTGGGAAATCGGGCGGCGCATCGTTGAGTTCGAGCAGGGCGGGGAAAAACGGGCGGAATATGGAAATGTCTTGCTGAAACGCCTCTCCGGCGATTTGACGGCGCGTTTCGGGCGGGGCTTTGGAATCTACAACCTACAGCAGATGCGTCTGTTCTATCTGGCGTGGCCTGCTGAAAAGATTTATTGGACGCTGTCCAATAAATCTACCGACGCCCCAATTCTCCAGACAGCGTCTGGAGAATTTTCATGTCCCGGAATTCCCATG
>JAISNE010000169.1 GCA_031276375.1 Accumulibacter sp. | reverse complement strand
TGTCAAGACCCGCCTGTTCATAAACCTGTCCGACAAACACTCGGGGGCTGGGCATGCCATGATTCGGGGCGTCAATAAGAGAGCGATGTCCAGCGGCGTATCGATCGTCCGGCAAGCTTCCTTCAAGTTCGGCCGCCGTCGGCCGCTTCGGTCAGGCAATGGTCCGGAAATTTCTTGTTGCGCCGGTAGCAATGCAACTGCCCGCATTCGGAGCAGGAAAGTTCTTCAATTTTCTTGACCATCGGGAGCCTTTGCGCCGGAGAACGGGGGAGACTCCGCGGCGGCGGCGTCCCGCGCTTCCAGCCAGTAGCGAATACAGGCGTCGGCCAGCGCCTGGGTCGCGTCGACGCTGATTGGCAGCAGCTCGGAACGCACTTGGGCGAGACCGACCGGAACCTCCGTGCAGGCCAGGATCAGCGTTTTCGCGCCGCGCCGCGTCAGTTGGCGGGCCGCCAGTTCGAGCAGGGCGCCGCCTTGTTCCAGGCGGTTCTGCTTGATGGCGTAGCAGCCTGGGGTGAAGAGCGTGTCGATCTCGTGCTCGGTGTTGATCAGGAACGGTCGTCCCCTGGCGGTCAGCCGCTGCTGATACAGGCCCGCGTCCAGCGTGCCGCGGGTGGCGACGATGCCGACCGGGCCGTCGGGCGGGCCTTGCCGCTCGATGGCGGCGATGGCCGCGTCGACGATGTGGATCAGCGGGGCGGCGCTGGCTTCGGCCAGCGCGTCGCTCCACAGATGCGCGGTGTTGCAGGCGATGGCGATGCGCGTGGCGCCGCCTTCGTTCAGCCGCCGGATGCCTTGCCGCATGGCGGGCAACGGCGATTCGCCCGTTCCCGCCAGCGCCTTTTGCCGGTCCGGAATTTGCGGAACGCTCCAGACCAGTAGTGGAACGTGGTCCTGATCGCGCGTTGCCGGGGTGGAGGCGACTATCTTGTGCAGGAAATCGACCGTGGCGAGCGGCCCCATGCCGCCCAGCACGCCGATCAGCGGGGGCGTTTTGCTCACCGCTTGAAGGCCGGTTGCGGCGCGAGGATCGAACGGTAGGCGAACAGCCCGGCGGCGCCGCCCGTATGCAGGAAGACGACGTTCTCCCCCTTTTTGAAATGCCCCTTGCGCACCAGGTCGACCAGCCCGGCGAAGCCCTTGCCGGTATACACCGGATCGAGCAGGATGCCCTCGTGGCGCGCCAAGAGTTGCACGGCTTCGATCATGCCTTCGGTGGGAACGCCGTAGCCGCCGCCCACGTAGTCCGAGTTGACCGCCACCGCGGCATCCGGGAATTCTCCGCGTATCCCGAGCAGTTCCCAGGTCTGGCGGGCGAGGCGGCGGACATTCTCTTCCTGCTTTTCGCGCGGGGCGCGCACGCTGACGCCCAGCACGGGGATGCGGCTGTTCGATCCCTCGATGCCGACCAGGAAGCCCGCCTGCGTTCCGGTGCTGCCGGTGGCGTGCACCACGTGGTCGATGCGCAGGCGCTGTTCGTTGGCCTGGGCCACGAGTTCGAGGGCGGAAACGACGTAGCCGAGCGCGCCGATCGGGTTCGAGCCGCCGCCGGGAATGAGGTAGGGGGTTTCACCGGCGGCGCGCAGGCGCTCGCCGACCGCCGCGAGTTCCTGGTTCATGTCCAGGCCCGGCGGGCGTGTCTCGATGGTCGTGCCGAAAATCTGGTCGAGCAGGACATTGCCATTGGCGTAATAGTCGTCATGCGCGTTGCCGACGCGCTCTTCGAGCAGCACGGTGCTCTTCAGGCCAAATTTGTTGGCCGCGGCGACCGTTTGCCGGACGTGGTTGGACTGGGTGGCGCCCTGCGTGACGATGTGCGTCGCCTTTTTCGCCAGCGCGTCGCCGATCAGGAATTCGAGCTTGCGCGTCTTGTTGCCGCCGAGCGCCAGCCCGGTGTGGTCGTCGCGCTTGATGTAGAGATCGGGGCCGCCGAAATGCCGGGTCAGGTTGGGCAGGAATTCCAGCGGCGTGACGGACAAGGTCAGGTTGACGCGTGGGAAACGGGTCAGGTTCATGGTGTATTTGCTCCGTTGTGACTCATTTGATGAACGAAAAACCGGCTGTGCCGCCAGTGGTTTTTCACCTTTCGACTCTCCCGGAAATCAGGCGGGTTCGGGAACGAGCGCCTTGGCCGCTTCCTCGCGCACGCCATGCAGGATGTCGCGCTTGATCTTGCCGTAGGCGGAATCGGTCACCATCTCCTCCGGGTCGCGCGGACGCGCGAAGGGTACCACGAGTTCCTGGCGGATGCGGGCCGGACGCGCCGACATGAGCAAAATGCGGTCGGCCAGGAACAGTGCTTCGTCAACGTCGTGGGTGACGAACAGAACCGTGGTTTTGGTGGTCTGCCAGACTTCGTTGAGCAGTTCCTGCATGGCCAGCCGGGTCTGCGCGTCGAGCGCCCCGAAGGGTTCGTCCATGAGCAGTATCTCCGGATTGGGTAGCCACGCCCGCGCCAGGGCCACGCGCTGGCGCATGCCGCCGGAAAGCTGCCAGGGCATGTGGCTGGCGAAATCCTGTAAACCCATCAGCCGAAGGTAACGTTCGCTTTCCGGCAGATACCGGGCCGGCGCCTGACCGGCGAGGCGCGGCCCGAAAGTGATGTTGTCCCGGACCGAGAGCCAGGGAAACAGCGTCGGCTGCTGGAAAACCATGCCGCGCTCCGGTCCCGGCCCCCGGATCGCCCGGCCGTCGAGCAGGATTTCGCCGCTGTCGGCGCGTTCAAAACCGGCGATCAGGTTGAGAATCGTCGACTTGCCGCAGCCGGAAGGCCCGAGCAGGCAGACGAATTCGCCCGACGCCAGTTCGAGCGAGACATCGGCAAGCACCGCCGTTCCGCGCTCGGCCCCCGCGGGCGCGGAAAAACTTTTGCCGACCCGCTCCAGGCGGATGCGCGACTCTTGGTTCACGCGTCCCTCCCGGCCCAGGGGGCGAAGCGCCGTTGCAGGCGCACCAGGAGCCAATCGAAGAAATAGCCGGTCAGCCCGAGCAGCAGGATGCCCAGCAGCACGATATCGGTGCGCAGGTAGGTCCCGGCATTGATGACCATCCACCCGAGGCCGGAATCGGCCGCCACCATTTCGGCGGCGATCAGCGACGTCCAGCCGATGCCGATCGACAGGCGCACGCTGGTGAATAGCTCCGGCAATGCGTTGGGCAGCACCACGTGACGGAAAATCTGGCGGCGCGTGGCGCCCAGCGTCTGCGCCACGCGGATGCGCCCCTGGCTGACGCTGGCGACGGAGGCCACGGCGCCAACGACGATGCTGAGGAAGGAGGAGATGAAAATCAGGAAGAACTTGGAGCTTTCGCCAATACCGAACCATACGACCACCAAGGGAATCAACGCGATTTTCGGCAGCGGCCGCAGGAACTGGATGAATGGGTCGAGGACGGCGTTGAGCGTCGGCGCAAGCCCCATGCCGAGGCCCAGCGGCACACCGATGGCGATGGCCGCGGCGAAGGCCGAAAGCGCGCGCGCCACGCTGATCAGAAAATGTTGCCACAGCGGCGTTTGCCGGTAGCCCGAATCGAGAAGCTCCAGCGCCGTCCGGAAGACCTCGGAAGGCGGCGGCAGGAGCAGTGGATCGACCCAGGCCAGATAGCCCGAGAGCTGCCAGACGATCAGCGCCAGCGCCACGCTGGCGAAGCCGATCAGCGGCTGGCGAAACCTGGCGCGCCACCCCGGCGGATGCGGATGCGAATGTGAATGGGCGGGGAGCATCGCTTTTTCCGCCGCCGATGGGCACTGGCTGGGGTCCAGTATCAATTCCGAGGCCATGATCGTTCCTCCTGGGAAACGCGGTTGGGGCGATGGCGCCGATAGCCGCATTGCCCGCGCGGAGAGCGCGAAGAAAGTCCGGCATTTCGCCCGATCGGCGGGACGGGCGCGCGCGAGCCTTCCCGCGTTCTCCCAGCGGTTTTGGGATTCATTGTTTCGCGGCGCGCTGCAAGTAGGTGGTGTTGAGGAACGGCGCGTAGGACGCCGGAATTTCTTCCTTGCGCACCTCGCCGATCCGCGCCAGAAATTCCGCCGCGTCCTTGTAGGACTTGGCGATGCGCGAATTCGCCTTGCTGGCGTCATGGCCGATGAAGTCCGGCGTCAATTGCTCGGCGAGCGAGGGATACTCCAGCCCGGCCAGCGTATCGCGCGCCGTATCGAGCGGAATGTCCAGATGCCTGGCGATCAGTTGCGACGAGCCTTCCGGATCTTTCTTGTATTGGTCGATCTTCTCTTGCGAGACGCGCAGGAATTTCACCACGAGATCGGGGTATCGCTCGCCGAATTCCTTGCGCACGACATAGTTGTTGAACACCAGCACGCCATCTTTCTGGAGGTCGCGCGTGGCGAAGATTTCCTTGCCGCCGTCGCCCTCCAACTGATGCGAGAACGGCCCCCAGACGTAAGCGGCGTCGATGTCCTTCCGTTTCCATGCCGCCACCATCTCGGAGGGCTTGAGCGCCACGCCCTTGATCTTGCCGCGGTCCACCCCGGCCAGCCTGACCGCCACTTCAAAGGCATACTGGGCCGTCGAGTTGGCCGGATAGGCCACGGTCTTTCCCTCCAGTTGCTTCAGCGAATCGATCCCCTGGCGAGCGATCAGCCGTTCGCTGGTGGCGATGATCTCCGGCGTGCCGATCACCTCGATCGGCAGCTTGCGGGCGATGCCCGCCGCCGCGGGACTCGAACCAAAACGCGCGATGTCGATTTCCCTGGCCGCGAACAACGTCAGCACGTCAGCCCCGGAATTGAACGGAATCCACTTGACCTTGACACCGAACGCCTTGTCGAAAGCGCCGTCGATCTTGCCGAGAACCCACACGCGCGGACCGCCGGCGTAGGCAAAACGGACTTCGGCGGGCAGGGTTTCCGCCGCCGCCGCCAGCGGCGGAAACAAGATGGCGAACAACGCGGCAATGGCGAAAAACAACCGGAGCAATCGGGCGATCATGATGTTTCCTTCAATTGATTGGAAGAAAACGCACTATAAGCACCGAAGATAAAAACCAGAAGTAATATGAATTGATATTTTTATATCGCTTCGCGTATAAGAAATCCGCTCGGAACGTTCCGCTTCCAGGAAGCTTGGCCTTCGGAACCCACCGAAAACTTACGATAATTTGATATGAATTTCTGTTTTCGGATATACGCTCCCAAAGCTCCCGACATCACGGCACTTTTCCGCAGCCTGCTTTCCCTCTCATACCAAGTTGCGCTCAATAGGCCGTTGATATGTAAATCTGACGTATCAGGATTGCGGTCATTTTTGTAGAGTCCCACGAAGCGGGCGAGACGGGGTCGGAGGACAGAGGACAGAGGACAGAGGACAGTCGGTTACCGGCGCTTCGCGCCGCAAATATTACTGTCTTC
>JAISNE010000163.1 GCA_031276375.1 Accumulibacter sp. | reverse complement strand
TTTGGCAAATCCGCCAGTGCCTCGCCAACGAATGGCCCTATCTCTACCTCGGCTACTGGATCCGGGAATGCCGCAAGATGAGCTACAAGACACGCTTCCGGCCCATCGAGGGACTCGTCGATGGCGTCTGGCGGGAACTTGCGCCGGAAGCATCGTGACATCCATTCGCTCGGGGCGGTCGACCGCGGTCTTCGGCGCTCATGCCAAGTGACGCTCAACAGGCCGTTGCGCCAGACAAGTGAGCGCGATCCAGTTCCGGTCGCGGCTCATCGGCCTGACGCACGAGGGCCGTTTTGTCGGCTTCAAGGTCAGCTATCCGGGCCTTGGCTTGCTCCAGTTCAACTGTCATCTCCTGGCGGATGGTTCTCGCGCTTCCTTGCCCGGTCTCGTCCGGAAAGAGTCGATGCGATGGCCCTGAAAGCTTCATCCTTTTGCACGCAATCGAACGCGGTGGTGATAGAATTCGCCAGCTTTGCCGGGCGTCGCGCTTCGGTGGAGCGGAACCCGCCTTCGCGGCGGGCCGGGCGGGCAGCGTACCGCTTGCCTGCAAATACGCACACTCGTCTGTTCAAGGGTGCTCATCCTCGCGGTGGGCTTGTCGCTGGACGAGTGGTGGTCCAACCCTGAAAGGAAAAATGGCATGTCCGTGACAATGCGTCAAATGCTCGAGGCCGGCGTTCATTTCGGCCATCAAACACGTTTCTGGAATCCCAAGATGGCGCCGTACATCTTCGGCGCCCGCAGCAAGATTCATATCGTCAATCTCGAAAAAACGCTGGCCAAGTACAACGAGGCCATGGCTTTCGTGCGCAAGCTTTCATCGAACAAGGGCACGATCCTGTTCGTTGGCACCAAGCGCCAGTCGCGCGAGATCATCGCCGAGGAGGCGGCGCGCGCCGGTGTGCCGTTCGTCGAGCAGCGCTGGCTGGGCGGCATGCTGACCAACTTCAAGACGATCAAGCAGTCGATCAAGCGCCTCAAGGAAATGGAAGTCATGGCGGAGGACGGTTCGCTCGACAAGCTCGGCAAGAAGGAGGCGCTGATGATGCAGCGCGAGCTGGCCAAGCTGAACAAGTCGATCGGCGGAATCAAGGAGATGGGCACCTTGCCCGATGCGCTGTTCGTCATCGACGTCGGCTATCACAAGATCGCCATTTCCGAGGCCAACAAGCTCGGCATCCCGGTCATTGCCGTGGTCGATACCAATCATTCCCCGGACGGCATCGATTATGTCATTCCGGGCAACGACGATTCGTCGAGCGCGATCCGTCTGTACGCGCGCGGCGTCGCCGATGCGATTCTCGAAGGGCGCAGCCAGTTCGTGGAGGACATCATCGCCGCGGCGTCGGAAGACGAATTCGTCGAAGAATCCGAGGCCGAGTAGCGTAACAGGGCCGGTGACGGCTTCCATCCGTTCCCGAGCGTTCGTTGTTTCAACGGGGCGCGGCCGGTTTTCCGGCCGCGCCGGTAAATGAATACTGGAGATAAAAAATGGCGGCAATCAACATTACCGCAAGCATGGTGGCGGAACTGCGCGCGAAGACCGACGCGCCGATGATGGAGTGCAAGAGGGCCTTGACGGAAGCCGAGGGGAACTTGGGCAAGGCCGAGGAAATCCTGCGCGTCAAACTGGGCAACAAGGCGACCAAGGCCGCGGCGCGGATCACCGCGGAGGGTCTGGTGGCGGTCGACGTGGTGAACGATGGCCGGCTGGGCGCGATCGTCGAAGTCAATTGCGAAACCGATTTCGTGGCCAAGAACGAGGAGTTCCAGGCCCTGGTGAAAAATTGCGCCGCGCTGGTGGTCGGCGAGAATCCGGCGGACGTCGCCGCGCTGTCGGCGCTGCCGCTCGGCGGCGGGACGGTCGAAACGGCGCGCGCCGCGTTGATCGGCAAGATCGGCGAGAACATGTCGATCCGCCGTTTTACGCGCGTCGAGGCCAAGGGCCGGTTGTTTTCCTACGTTCATGGCGGCGCCAGGATCGGCGTGCTGGTCGACTTGATCGGCGGCGACGGCGCCCTGGGCAAGGATTTGGCGATGCATATCGCGGCTTCCAAGCCCAAGGCGCTGAGCGCCGACGGCGTTCCGGCCGAACTGCTGGAAACCGAGCGCCGTATCGCCATCGAGAAGGCGCGCGCCGATGGCAAGGCGGAAGCCATGCTGGCGAAGATCGCCGACGGCACGGTGCAGAAATACCTCAAGGAAGTTACCCTGCTGGCGCAGGTTTTCGTCAAGGCGGAAGACGGCAAGCAGACGGTCGGGCAGCTACTCAAGGCCAGGGGCGCCTCGGTCGCCGGCTTCGTGCTGTACGTGGTCGGCGAGGGCCTGGAAAAACGCGCGAACGATTTCGCCGCCGAGGTGGCCGCCCAGGCGGAAGCGGCGGCGAAGAAAAACGACGCGCCGGAACGGAAATAAGGGCGCTCCATGACCGACACCTCCGCCACCGTGAAATACAAGCGCATTCTGCTCAAACTCTCGGGCGAGGCGCTGATGGGCGCCGGCGCCTACGGCATCGACCGCCGGACGATCAACGGGATCGTCGAAGAAATCAAGGAGGTCGTCGGTCTGGGGGCGCAGCTTGGCGTGGTCATCGGCGGCGGCAACATTTTCCGCGGCATCGCGCCCGCGGCGAACGGCATGGACCGCGCGCAGGCCGACTACATGGGGATGCTGGCGACGGTGATGAACGGCCTGGCGCTGCAGGACGCGATGCGCGTCGCCGGCATGGTCGCCAGGGTGCAGTCGGCGCTGAATATCGAACAAGTCGTGGAGCCTTACATCCGGGGCCGCGCCATCCGCTATCTGGAGCAGGGGCGCACGGTCATTTTCGCGGGCGGCACCGGGAATCCGTTTTTCACCACCGACACCGCGGCGGCTTTGCGCGGCGCGGAAATCGGCGCGGAAATCGTGCTCAAGGCGACCCGCGTCGACGGGATCTATACGGCCGATCCGGAAAAATTTCCGGCGGCCAAGCGTTACGACGCGATCAGCTTCGACGAGGCTATTTCCAGAAATCTCGCCATCATGGATACTACGGCTTTCGCCTTGTGCCGCGAGCGGAGATTGCCCATCAAGGTGTTCTCGATCGTCAAGCCGGGCGCGTTGAAGCGGGTCGTTCTCGGCGAGAACGAGGGCACCCTGGTGTATTGCTGAGGAGAATGAGATGTCGATTGCCGAGGTAAAAAAGAACGCGGAACACAAGATGCAGAAATCGCTCGAAGCCTTGCGCGTCGATCTGGCGAAGATCCGCACCGGCCGGGCGCACGCCGGTCTGCTGGATCACGTGCAGGTCGATTACTACGGGTCGATGGTGCCGGTGAACACGGTGGCCAACGTCACCGTCCTCGACCAGCGCACCTTGGGGGTGCAGGCCTGGGAAAAAGGGATGATTACCAAGATCGAGAAAGCGATCCGCAATTCCGATCTGGGTTTGAATCCGGCCGTGCAGGGCGAGCTGATCCGCCTGCCGATGCCGATGCTGACCGAGGAGCGCCGCCGCGACTTGATAAAAGTGGTCAAGCACGAATGCGAGAACGCCCGCGTCGCCATGCGCAACCTGCGGCGCGACGCCAACACGAGCCTGAAGGAGCTGCTCAAGAAAAAGGCGTGCTCCGAGGACGAGGAGCACAAGGCGCAGGACGATATCCAGAAACTGACCGACAGATTCGTCGCGGAAGTCGACAAGCAGTTCGCGCAGAAGGAAACCGAACTGATGGCGATCTAGCCGCGGGAAATCCTGCCAGATGAATTCCTTCAAGAGTTCGACCCGGACGATTCCCGAGTGCGGCCGCGTTCCCCGGCACGTGGCGATCATCATGGACGGCAACGGGCGCTGGGCCAAGAAGCGCTTTCTTCCCCGTTTCGCCGGGCACAGCCGCGGCGTCGAAACGGTGCGCGAAGCGGTCAAGTATTGTCTCGGGCACGGGATCGGCTACCTCACGCTGTTCGCCTTCAGCTCCGAGAACTGGCGCCGGCCGGCGGAAGAAGTCTCGCTGCTGATGCAGCTTTTCTCCCGCGCGCTGATGCAGGAAGTCTCCAAGCTGGAGTCCAACGGCGTGCGGCTGAGGATCGTCGGCGATCCGTCCCGGTTCGACGAGAAATTGCGGGCGCTGATCCGTTCCGCCGAGGAGACGACGGCGGCCAACGACAAG
>JAISNE010000062.1 GCA_031276375.1 Accumulibacter sp. | reverse complement strand
GCGTCGACGACGATCACCACGGTGATCGCCGCGACCACCGACGAAGTCGTCCGCGCCGACAGGCTTTCCGTGTTCGGACGCACCTTGAGGCCGAAGTGGCAGGCGATCAGGGCGATCAGCAGACCGAAGCAGAAGCCCTTGCCGATGCCGATCCACAGGTTGGCCACGGGCACGGCCTTGGGCAGCACGTCGATGAAATAGCCATAGGAGAGACCCATTTCCAGGTTCGCCGAGACCATGCCGCCGACGATGCCGGCGGCGGCGCACCAGACGACCAGCAAGGGCATGACGCAGGCCAGCGCCGCCACTTTCGGCAAGACCAGGCGCAGCGTCCGGGAAATGCCCATCGTGGCCAGCGCGTCGATCTCCTCGGTCACCCGCATCACCCCGATCTGGGCGGTCATCGACGAGCCCGAGCGGCCGGCGACCAGCACGGCGACGATGACCGGCCCAAGCTCGCGGATGACGCTGATGCCGAGCAGATTGACGATGAAGATGTCCGCGCCGAACATCTTCAGTTGCAGGGACGACAGGTAGGACAGCACGATGCCGATCAGAAAGCCGACCAGCGCCGTTACCGGCAGCGCCTGCGCGCCGCTCTTGAACAACGTCGCGGAAAACTCCTTCAGCGGAATATCCTGGGGATGAGCGCACAGATAGGCGGAATCGAGCGCCAGTTGCCCGATCAGCGTCACCAGTTCGCGCGCGTTGCGCCCGGCCGACAGGATCGGCCTCCCCAGCGCGGCCACCCCGTCCAGCGCCGACGCCGACCGGCGGGGCGCCGCCGGGCGCGGCGCCACGGCCGCCGCCCGCGCCAGGATCGCGCGCAACTCCTCGCCCGCCGTGAGCCTGGCCGGCCAGCGGCGGCTCCAGGACTGCCACAGGATCACCGCGCCCGCGCTGTCCAGGCGCTCGACGGCCGACAGATCCCAGCGCGGATCGCCGGACGCGCACGCCGCGAGGCGCGCCCGCAAGGCCGCCACCGGCGACGGCAGCGCGGTCAGCGTCCAGTCGCCGGACAGCGCGACCCGCCGCTTGCCGCCCACGGTTTCCTCGGTGATGGCGGCATCGGCCACCGGCCTACTCTCCCGCCGCCGCCGAGCGCCGCCGCACCCGCAATTCCCAACCCACCCGCTGCCAGGCCGAGGACTCGTCGGTCAGCGCGCCCCCGGTCAGGGGATTCTTTTGCAGCCATTGAGCCGGCAGTTCGATCTGGAAGCCGGAGGACGACTGTTTGACCTGCAAGGGCGGCAAGGGCTGATCGTCGCGCGAACGGTGCAGCAGGACGGCCAGGCGAAGGCAGAAAATCTGGCGCCAGAGCGGATCGGCGGACGGAATCAACGGCAGCTTTTCCAGTTTGCCGCGCTGGCCGAGCACGAGCAGCGACAGCCTCTCCTGATCCTTCTTGGAAAAACCCGGCATGTCGGCGCGGCCGATGATGTAAGCGCCATGCTTGTGGAAACTCGTATGGGCGATGGAAATCCCGATCTCGTGCAAGGCCACCGCCCAGCGCAGAGTCCGCCGCTCGTTCTCGTAGGGCGGCTGGTCGAGGGCGACCAGTTGGCCGAGCAGTTGCAGGGCCGTGCGCTCGACGCGCGCCGCTTGCTTGGCGTCGACCTGATAGCGGCGCATGAACTGCTTCACCGTGACATCGCGCATGTCGAGCTGATGGAAGCGTCCCAGCAAGTCGTACAGCACGCCGAGGCGCAAGGCGCCATCGGCGTAGCTCATGCGCGGCAGGTCGAGCACCGAGAAAACGGCCGAAAGGATGGCCACGCCGCCGGCGAACACCGGCTCGCGGTCGGGACGCAGACCTTCGAGCTTCATGGCGCCGGCGGAACCGGCGCGAATCATCCGCGCCTTGAGCTTGTCCAGCCCTTCGCGGAAAATTCCCGGCGCGCCGTCCGGATTCAGTTCATTGACTTCGAGAATGTCGGCGACCGCCTTGGCGGTTCCCGAGGACGCGACCGCCTCGCTCCAGCCGAACGCCCGGTAATCCCGCGCGATCGTCTCGATCTCGCGCGCGGCGGCGATCTCGGCCTCGGCGAAGCGTTTCTTGTCGACCTTGCCATCGGGGAAAAAGCGCAGGGTATGGCTGACACAGCCCATGAACAGCGATTCCATGAGCAGGGGATCGGTCTTCTTGCCGATCACGAACTCGGACGAACCGCCGCCGATATCGACCACCAGACGCTTGCCGCGGCCCGGCGAAATGGCGTGCGCGACACCGATGTAAATCAGGCGGGCCTCCTCGCGCCCGCCGATGACTTCGATCGGAAAGCCCAGCACCGCCTCGGCCTGCCGGATGAACTGATCGGCATTCTTGGCCACGCGCAGCGTATTGGTGGCCACCGCGCGCACCGTCTCCGGCGTGAATCCGCGCAAGCGTTCGGCGAACCGGCCCAGCGTATCGAGTCCGCGCTGCCGCGCCTCCTCGCAGAGCAGCTTCTGCCGCGTCAACCCGGAAGCCAGACGGACGGTCTCCTTCAGGGAATCCAGCGAATAAACCTGGTCATCGACGACTCGCCCCACTTCGAGCCGAAAACTGTTGGAACCCAAATCAACGGCCGCTATCTGTTCATTTCCCATGATCCTTTGGCATCCGGAAACTAAGGCGACAAGATTCTATCATTGCCCGGCGGCGCCATCGGTCGTCGCGGCGATCGTGACAGGGCCATCGCATTGACTTTTTGGACGAGGCCGGGCAGGGAAGCGCGATGTCGCGTCATGCCAAGTTGCGGTCAAGCCATCGTGACACGCCAGGAAATGACAGGAATCCTGACGTCAAGCTTGGATATCGACGACCTGTCGAGCGCAACCACGCATAAGACGTTCGGCGGTTTTTCGCCGGGAGCGAAAGCGGCGTTCGGGATAGGCGCCCGCGCGAACCCGCGGGAAGGCGGAGAAATTCCTTTGCACGTCCGTGAAGTCTTGTCATTCCAGGGTTGACACTGCTTTCGTCGATGAACACAAGCTTTTCCGGGATCGGTTTTTTTGTTTTCCCGCCATTGCGAACGTTTTTTATCACATCTTCGCGTTTCCGCGCGGTCGGATGGAGTGTCTTTTTTTCAATGAATATTTCCATGAATTCAGAATCTGCGACAGCCGTGACACGCCAATCGGAAGCTTTAATTCTTCGATCAATTCCGCCAATGTTATATCCGGATTGGCGCGAATGGTATTTTCTATTTTTTCCTTGATCTCTAGCGTGATACACGATTTGCGACCTCGGTATGGTATTGCCGAACAATCCCCTGTCTCAACGTGCAACTTCCAAACCTTATCGATTGTACTTTTGCTGACTCCAATCCATTTTTCGATATCTTTTGTGAATTCACCACGCAATTTCGCGGCTACAATGAGTTTTCTTTTTTCCTGCGAGGTTGGCGTCATATGGTTGCGCTCCGTTCAAGTCACACTCCGTTGAATTTATTATATATTCCATATATTAGTGCTAATGGCAAATAGTATTGTACTACGCGAGCGGGCGGGACGCCCGCGCTCCACTCTCTCGCGCGCGAATCGGGGAGCGCGGGCATCCCGCCCGCTTCGCAGGACTTGCTTTCTTGCGGGCGGGCGATAACGAACCGCGCCCGGAAAAACGGATATTCTTTGCCAATCAAGAATTGCTGAAAAACGCGAAGGCCTTGACTTTCTCGATACGGCCTTGATTCCGGTTGGAAACTTCCCTTGGGAGGGGGGATAATCAGGCACGGGAGGACGCAAGTTCTTGCGTGCGTTGTCTTCCGGTTACGGACGTGGACTGAAACATTGAAATCCGGTTTGATTCGGAGAAGGAGAAGAATTCATGGAAACGAAAGCCTGTGTGTTGTATTCGGCAAGGGATTTGCGGATCGAAAACGTGCCAGTCGCCGAAATGGGCGACGAGCAGGTGCTGGTGCGCATCGGCGCCGGCGGCATCTGCGGTTCGGACCTGCACTATTACCTCGACGGCGGTTTCGGCGTGGTGCGCGTCAAGGAAGCGATGATTCTCGGGCATGAAGTCGCCGGCACCGTCGAAGCGGTCGGCGCCAGGGTCACCAAGGTCAAGCCCGGCGACCGCGTCGCCCTGAATCCCAGCCGGCCGTGCGGCAAGTGCGAATTCTGCCAGGCTGGCGAACAGCAGCATTGCCTCGACATGTGGTTCTACGGCAGCGCCATGCGCACGCCGCACAGCCAGGGCGCCTTCCGCGAGCGCATCGTGGCCGGCGAATTCCAGTGCGAACCGGTCGGCGACAGCGTTTCGATCGGCGAGGCGGCGTGCTGCGAACCGCTGTCCGTCGCCCTGCACGCCGTCGGGCAGCCCGGTTCGCTGACCGGCAAGCGCGTGCTGGTGACCGGCTCCGGCCCGATCGGCGCGCTGGTCATCGCCGCCGCGCGCTACGCCGGCGCGTTGGAAGTCGTGGCTACCGACCTGCACGACGCGGCGCTGGAAAAAGCGCTCGAAATGGGCGCCACGCGCACCGTCAACGTGGCGCGGGCGCCCGGTCTGGCCGCCGAGGAATTCACCGCCCGGAAAGGGTATTTCGACGTCGCCATCGAATGCACCGGCGCCGGCGGCGTCATCAAGAGCGTATTGCCCGCGCTGCGTCCGCGCGGCGCGCTGGTCCAGGTCGGCGTCACCGGCGAAGTGCCGGTCCCGATCGACGCCGTGGTCGGCAAGGAAATCCGTCTGTTCGGCTCTTCCCGCTTCCATCGGGAATACGCGCTGGCGGCCCGCCTGATCAAGGAAGGACGGATCGACGTCAAGCCGATCATCACCGCCACGCTGCCGCTCGAACGCGCTGTCGAAGCCTTCCAGATGGCGGCCGACCGCAAGGCGCAGATGAAAGTCCAGTTGACGTTTTGATGGATTGGTCGGCAAAGCAAGAAATTAGCGACCGGCCTTCAGGCCGGGGTTTCAACCGGAGTCAGTTTTACGATCAAAGAGTCACGGCTTGCCATGCGCCCATATCGGTGTTCCGTGCGGTCGCGCTTGCGCGGATTCGCGTTTACACGGGATCGGGAAGCGCCACGCCGTATTTTGCGGCAGCGGCGGCCAGCGCCTCCCAGACCTTGGGAGCCACCTCGATTCCCGAGCGTTCGGCCTCGCGGATGCGGCGTTGCGCCAATTCGCCCGGCATGCGCACCGGATTCGCCGGATCGATCGGGGCGTTGGCGTGACAGCGGCCGGTCAGGAAATCCATCTGGCGCAAGAACGCGTCGCGCCCGGCGAAGGCGCCGGGATCGATGATTTGCAGGAAAACGTTGGCGCCCCAGCGTTGCTCGCTGTCCAGGCGGCCGAATCCACCGAGGCCGTGCGTCAGCATTTCGACCATCAGCGACAGGCCGAAACCCTTGTGCCCGTATTCGCGTCCGCCAAGCGGCAGCAGAGTGCCGTT
>JAISNE010000060.1 GCA_031276375.1 Accumulibacter sp. | reverse complement strand
CGGGATTCTTCAGCGCCTGTTTCATTGCCGGCCGAGATAATTTTTTCCTCATGATTCCCCTGTTCTTTTTGGTGACGCAAGCCTGTGTTGCTGACAACGGAACTTGCGGACGGCAATTTTTCCCGATGAGAGCGCCGCGTCCATTGGACAGGATGAAACATTCTCCTCCCGGAGTCAAAGGGGAAATCGCCGACATCCTGCCGCGGGATATCCTTGACCCAGCGCCACCGCGTTGCCCCTTTCCGGGCCAGCGCGCCCGAAGCGGCGCGTCCAGCGTCCATCCAGAAAAGGTCTTTGATCCACAACGCCCGCTCTGTTTCGATGCGTCCTTGTTCCTTCTCGACCGTCCCGCGCCGACTGGCCGGCAGGCGTCCATCACCGCTCGCGTGTGGCGATGAAGGCGCGGCGGATGGAGGCAAAGGGCCGTTGCCGCGCGGCTCTCCCTGTTACCATGACAGTTTTCGTTTTCGGGAAATCATCATGGAATCCATCCGCTCGCGGCTTGTTGCGTGGCGCGTTGTCTTGAGCGTGTTTCTGGGTATGTCGCCGTTTTTCGTCCAGGCGCGGGAGACAGGCGCGACCAGCAACTGGGCGTGGGTGATCGAGCCGCGTTTTGACATGGCGCTTGACTTTGCCGCCAATGGTCTGGCGCTGGTTCGGATAAAGGACAAAGGTTTCGGCTACATCGACACCAAAGGCGAGGAAATCATCCCGCCTCGTTTTGACTACGCGGACAACTTCGCTGCCAACGGTCTGGCGCGGATTCAGATAAAGGACAAAGGCTTTGGCTACATCAACGCCAAGGGCGAGGAAGTCATCCCGCCTCGTTTTGACTACGCGGATAACTTCACCGCCAGCGGTCTGGCGCTGGTTCAGATAAAGGACAAAGGCTACGGCTACATCAACGCCAAAGGCGAGGAAGTCGTCCCGCCGCGGTTTGACTTCGCAAATGATTTCGCCGCCAACGGTCTGGCGCGGGTTCGGATAAAGGACAAAGGCTACGGCTACATCGACATCAAAGGCGAAGAAATCATCCCGCCGCGTTTTGACTTCGCAAATGACTTCGCCGCCAACGGTCTGGCGCGGGTTCGGATAAAGGATAAAGGCTTTGGCTACATCAACGTCAAAGGCGAGGAGGTCATCCCGCCGCGGTTTGATTCTTTAGGCGACTTTGCCGCCAATGGTCTGGCAAGTGCCGGTACAAGAGGAAAAGTTGGCTATATCAATGTCAAAGGCGAGGAAGTCATCCCGCCGCGTTTTGACATGGCATTTGGCTTTGCCGCCAACGGCCTGGCGCGGGTTCGGATAAATGGCAAAGGCTACGGCTACATCAACGCCAAGGGCGAGGAAGTCATCCCGCCGCGGTTTGCCCAAGCAAGCGACTTCTTCGCCAATGGTTTTGCGCTGGTGGTGGTAACGGGCAACTTCCATGTGAGCAAATACTCCGGCTCCTATTTCAGCCACATCAACGAGAAGGGCGAGGAAATCCCCATGCCGCGTTTTGAAGATATGGCGAACTTCACCGCCAATGGACTGGCGCGAGTCAAGATACGGGGCAAAGCTGGCTACATCAATGCCAAAGGCGAGAAAGTCATCCCGCTGCGTTTTGACGACGCAAAGGATTTTGCCGCCAATGGTCTGGCGCGGGTCAAGATGAACGGCAAATGGGGCTATATCCGGGGCCCAAAAGACCAATGACCGAGGACAGAAAAAGTGGCGGGAGCCTCCTGCTCCCGTGGCGTTCAGGAGCTCGGCAGCATGGATGCTCCCGCTGCCTTGAGGTTCGGAAGTCAGGCATCTTCAGCCTGCCCGAACGCTCATTGCCACGGAACCGCCCGCCCTCTCCCGCCCTTCGGGCACTCTCCCGCGAGCGGGCGAGGGGAACGACGCCGTCCGGCTTTCATCTGAAACAAACTCCGGTTGGAAACCTCTCCTTCGGGGAGACAATCTGGCGCGGGAGGACGTAGCCCTCCCAAGCCAGGGCGCCGGTCGCCCGGTCGCGGACGTGGATTGAAACACGAGCCGGCCAGCAAAAAACACGCGCGATCGCTTCCGTTTCCCTCAACCCTGTCCGTAATAGGCGCCTGGGCCGTGCTTGCGGAAGAAATGCTTGTCCAGCAGATGTTGCGGCATCGGCGGCAAATCCGGGGCGATGCGCAGGCTGAGCATCGCCATGCGCGCGACGAGTTCCAGCACGGCCGCGTTGTGCACGGCGGCGGAAGCGTCGGCGCCCCAGGCGAACGGCCCGTGGTTGGCGACCAGCACGGCGGGCATGTTTTCCGGATCGATGTTGTCCTCGCGGAAGCGGTCGACGATGGCCAGCCCGGTTCGCGCTTCGTAGCGGTCGGCGGTTTGCGCTTCGGCGAGGACGCGCGTGCAGGGGATTTCGCCGTAAAAATAGTCGGCGTGCGTCGTTCCCAGCGCCGGAATGCCCCGGCACGCCTGCGCCCACACGGTGGCCCACGACGAATGCGTATGCACGATGCCGCCGATCGACGGGAAATGGCGATACAGTTCGACGTGCGTCGGCAGGTCCGACGACGGGCGCAAGCGGCCTTCGATCACCCGCCCCTCGGCGTCGACGACGACCATGTCGCCGACCGCCATCGTTTCATAAGGCACGCCGCTCGGCTTGATGACGATCGACCCGGTGGCCGGATCCCGGCCGCTGACGTTGCCCCAGGTGAAATCCACCAGGCCGAGGCGCGGCAGTTCCTGGTTGGCCGTCAGCACTTCCTTTTTCAGTGTTTCCAGCATCAGACATAACCTCCTTGTCGCAAGCGCTCGCCGACCCATTGCCTGGCCCGGGCGATTTCCTCCAGGGGATCGGCGGCTTTTTCGGTCCACATTTCGATCAGGAAAGGACCGGCATAGCGCAAATCGCGCAGCACCTTGAAACAATGCGCGAAATCCACCGTTCCCTGACCAAAGGGCACGTCGCGGAACGCGCCCGGAAAGTTCGGGCCGACCGGCCGAGTTTCCTTCACGTGAATTCCCACGATGTGATCGATGCCCAGCTTGAGTTCCCGCTCGATGTCGTTCCCCCAGGCCGTGAGATTGCCCAGGTCGGGATAGACCAGCAGCCACGGCGACGGCAGGCGCTCCTTGAGCGCGAGATAGCGGGAGATGGAGTTCATGAACGGCGTGTCCATGATCTCCAGCGCCAGCGTCACCTGATAACGGGCCGCCTCGTCCACCGCGCGTTCCATCCCCGCGTAATACCACGCGCGCGAGGCGCGCGTCGGCGGCTCGTAATACACATCGTATCCGGCCAGCTGAATCACCCGTATTCCGGTATCGCTGGCAAAACGGATCGCCTTGTCCATGAATTCCCCGGCTTGCGCGCGAATGGCCGGGTCGGCGCTGCCGAACGGAATCTTGCGGTGCCCGGACAGGCACATCGTCGGCACCGGCATGCCGCATTCGCGCGAGGCCCGGATGAATTCCAGCCGTTCCTTCATCGGCCAGTCCAGGCGCGCCATGCGTTCGGGCGTCTCGTCGACGGACATTTCCAGGAAATCGTACCCGGCGGCCCGCGCCGCGTCGAAGCGTTCGACCCAGGTCATCGCCTTCGGCAAGGCTTTTTCGTATATTCCTATCGGGTTCTTCATCGTAAAACCAACTCCGGTTGAAACCCCGCCCGAGAGGAGCGGCAACTTTGCGGCGGAAGTTTATTCATGCGGCGAGCAAATGACAATTCCGGTAAAGAGATGAACGTGCAAGCCCTGTTTTCAGACGGCCGGCGGCAGAGTGTTCAAGGCGCGGGCCAGACGGCGATAATACTGGTATTTCTCGCGGTAGCGGGACGCGGCGGCGGGGTCGGGAGCGATCGTCGATCCCTTGGGGCACATCGCCTCCATCGCCTCGGCAAATGAAGCGTGGGTTCCCGATCCGACGGCGGCGGCGATCGACGCGCCGAGACAGCCGGATTCCTTGACGCGCATGACTTCGACCGGCATTTCGCTGATATCGGCGACCATCTGCATCCATACTTTCGAACGCGCCGGACCGCCGGTCAGGCGCAGCACCCTGTCGCGCCCCGACAGTTCGACGATGCGTTCGAGATGCGCATGCTGCGAAAAACAGATGCCTTCGTAGACGGCCTGCGCCACTTGAGCCAGACCATGAGCGCTGGCCAGGCCATAAAACCCCGCCGACAGATTGTCGCCCAGATTGGAAGAAAACAGATACGGCAGGAAATAGACGGGACTTTCGCCTTTCTCCAGGCTTTCGACCAGCGCGTTGCAACGCTCGTAGGGGTTCGCCTCGCCCGCCATGAAAGTGCGCGCGAACCATTCCAGATTGCCAGCCGAGGTCGGACTTCCCTCATGCACGAAATATTTGCCCGGAATGCAATAACGGCCCCAGATGTAAGGATATCCGGGCGTCACCAGCGTGTCGGTCACCCAGGTTTCGATGGTCCAGGTGCCCATCACCACGTTGATGCAGCGCGGATCGGCCAATCCGGCGCACACCGCCGCCGACACCACGTCGAAAAAGCCGCCGTAGACTGGCGTGCCGGCGCGCAACCCGGTTTCCCCGGCGGCCTGCCGCGAAACCCCCGCCCGGCTTTCCGCCGAATCGATGACGGGGGCCGTGCTGTCCGCCATTTCCTCGATGCCGAACAGCCTGAACAATTCAGGATCGTAAGCGCCTTTTTCGACATTGTAGAAATTGCTGCCGGAAATGTTGGTGATCTCCGCGCCGTAATCGCCGGTCAGCTTGTAACGCACCCAGTCGTGCGCCATCAGGATGCGGCGAATCTTCCTGTAGGAATCCGTCTCGTTTTGCTTCAGCCAGGCCAGCAGGGACACCGGATGACCCGACCACAGTTGCTGGTAGCCGTATGGGTAGGCCTTGGCGTCGATCCCCGCGGCTTTCCATTTCATGACGATCGGCAGCGCGCGGTTGTCCGACGAGATAATCCCGTTGCGCACCGGATCGCCGTTCCCATCGACGGCGTACAAGCCCTTGCCGTGCGCCGAGAAACCGACCCCCGCCACGGCGTCGGCGTTGACGCCGGAATCGCGCAGAACCTTGCGGATGGTCGAACACACCGCGCTCCACATGGCCGCCGGATCGCGCTCGCTCCAGCCCGGATGCGCGACGATGGCCGTCTCGGTCCGCGCCGCCACCGCCTTCTCCAGTCCGTTCGCATCGTACAGGCCGCTTTTGATTACCGTTCCACCGATATCGATGCCCAGAAAATAACGCATCCTGTTCCCCTCGTTTCCGGCTGAAGAAATAAAACGAAATTGAAATGTCGCTGGACTGGTCGAGCGCGCCAAGCATAACGAAAAACAAACTTCCGAAAAACCTCCCGGTTCCAGCCGGAAGCGCCGTGGACGAAGAGAGCATGCGTCTTGCCTGGAGCTACGGGTTCAGCAGAACCTTCACCGACTCCAGCTTCCCGGCCATCTCCATGGCGGCGTCGAATTCGTCCAGCCGGTACTGATGGGTAACGATCCCCTTGGCCGTCAGCTTTTTGCGTTCGAACAGATCGATCGCGATCTCATAGGAATACGGTCCCAGATGAGCGCCGCGAATATCCAGCTCCTTGCGGTCGCCGATCACCGACCAGTCGACGGTGGTGGGCGCGCCGAAAACGCTGAACTCGACGAAACGGCCGAGCTTGCGGATCATTTCGAGCCCCTGCGTGACGCCGCCGGGATGCCCGGTGGCTTCGATGTAGACGTCGCAGCCGTAGCCGCCGGTCAGTTCCCTGACGATCCGGATCACGTCGTCGCG
>JAISNE010000193.1 GCA_031276375.1 Accumulibacter sp. | reverse complement strand
TGGTCTGGCAAGGGAGTTTCGGCGTGTTGTCGCTGCCGATGGTGGTCGGCATCAGCTATAACCTCGTGCTGACCCACAATCAGGAAAATCCGCTCGCGCCGATCAGTCCGGCGATGGCTTGCGGGGTGTCGCTGGCGGCGTTCGCGGTCTTGCTGCCGCCGGATGACATCATGGGCTATGTGGGCGTGCAGGGGTTGTTCGTCGGCATTCTGGTGAGCGTCACGGCGATCCGGCTTTTTTTGCATCTGGTGGCGATGAAATCGCTGCAAATGCGGATTTACTCGGAGGGCGTGGCCTCCGCGCCGCAAGCCTTCGCCTGCCTGGTCGCCGGGCTGATGACCCTGTTCGCGTTTGCCGTGGTGGGCATCGGTTTTCGCGCGATGTTTGGCCTGTCCGTGCCGGAAGCCGTCCGCGAACTGGTGCTGTTTCCCGTCCGCTTCGAGTTTTTCCGCGACATGTTCAGCACCGGCATTGCCTATGTCTTCGTCACGCATGTGTGCTGGTTTTTCGGCCTGCACGGCACGAACGTGCTGGATCCCCTGACGCGCGACATTTTCGAGGCGGCGACGCAGGCCAATCTGTTGGCGCAGGCGCGAGGCTTGCCGCCGCCCCATGTCGTCACCAAGAGTTTTCTCGACATTTTCGTGTTCATGGGCGGCGCGGGCACGTCGATCTGCCTCCTGGCGGCGATCCTCATCGCCAGCCGCAATCACGGCAGCCGCCGGCTGGCCAAGATTTCGATCGCGCCGGGACTATTCAACATCAACGAGATCGTGCTTTTTGGCCTGCCGGTCATTTTGAATCCCGTGTTTCTCATACCTTTCCTGCTCGTGCCGCTGGCGCTCACGCTGGTGAGTTTCCTGGCCATCCGCTGGGGCATCGTGCCGCTGCCGACCGTGGCGCCGGAATGGACGACGCCGCCCATCCTGGGCGGGCTGCTCGCCACGCAATCGGTGGCGGGCAGTTTCCTGCAAGCGTTCAACCTGATTCTGGGCACGCTCATCTACCTGCCTTTCGTCAAGATTTCCGACCGCCTCAAGACCGAGCGGCAAAACGCGGCGAAGCGGAAATTGCTCGAGATCGCCTGCGGCAATACCGTCGGTCCTTCGGGCAAGAAGTGTCTCGACCGGGACGACGAAGTGGGGGCGCTGGCGCGCATTCTCGCGCACGAACTGGAAATCGCGATGGAAACGGGCGAGGGCCTGTATCTGGAATACCAGCCACTGGTCGATGGCCGCACGGACCGGACGGTCGGCGCGGAGGCGCTGGTGCGCTGGCGGCATCCGGTATTCGGCCCGGTGCCCGCGCCGGTGATCATCGCCATTTCCGAGGATGGCGAATTCATCCGGACGCTGGGGCTGTGGGTGCTGAACGAAGCCTGCGCCGAACGCGCGCGCTGGCACGCGGCGGGACTGGCGGCGAATTTCAAGACCTCGGTCAACTTGTCCGCCCGGCAACTGGACGACGAGAGCCTGCCGGAAAAGGTGGCGCAGTGCCGCAACGAGCACTATCTGTCCAGCCCGATGATCGGCATCGAAGTCACCGAGTCCGTCGCGCTCGATCCGGACGCGCTGCACAACCGGATCCTGGACGATCTGCACGACCTGGGCTTTGCCATTTCCATCGACGATTTCGGCATGGGCCACAGTTCGCTCGTCTATCTCAAGTATTTCCCGGTCGATTTCCTGAAGATCGACAAGGTCCTGAGCAAGGACGTGACCAGCAGCAAAATCAGCGCGGAAGTCATTTCGACCATCGTCGAGTTGTGCCGCGCGCTGGACATCAAGATCGTGGTCGAATTCGTGGAGAACCAGGAGCAGATCGACTGTCTGCACGCGCTGGGCTGCCACGTTTTTCAAGGATATTTCTACAGCCCGCCGCTGCGCGGCGCCGACATGCTGGCCTATGCGTTGCGCGCCAACGCCGCCGCCGATGCGCGGGAACGCGAGCATATGGCGTCGGCGCGACAGGAAGCACCGGAAAAATGAACAGCCCAACCCCCTCGATTCCTCGCTTGCCGGAATGGCGTGTTTCGTCTCGCTTCCGCGCCCTCCGTGCCGAAAGAGTTTCCGCGTCCTTGAGTAGCGCGGCGCTGTTCGCCGCCATCCTGTTCATGACGCCGGCGCGGGCGCAAATGACGGATGCCGGCGCCCCCGACACCCTGTGGCAAGCGATGAAAAACGCGGAAGTCTCCGGCAGCGTCATGTATTTCCAGCGCCACCGCGAACGCTACCGGATCGAGGAAAACCGCTTCGGCGGCAACCTGCATCACCGCACCCTGCAAAGCGAAATCCATCTGAGCACGCCATACGCGCTGGGCAACACCCTGGGGCTGGAAGCGGGCGTGTTCGGGACCTTCGACCTGGCCAACGGCGCGGGCGCTCCCGACCATGAAATCAGCTTTTTCCCGTGGCAAAACCCGTGGTCGGCCGACTGGACGAAACGCGACGCGCGGAACGGCGTCTCGCTCTATCGCGCCTATCTGAAAGCGCAACGGCTGACCGAAGGCGGGCGCTGGTGGGGCAAGCTCGG
>JAISNE010000007.1 GCA_031276375.1 Accumulibacter sp. | reverse complement strand
CTTCATCATGGATTCTCTCCCGACCGGCGCTGGACGGACGGCGAAGCCGCGGGCGAGGCCGGAATCTCGATGCGCCGGGGCGGACTCGCGTAACAGTCGAGCAAGAGGCCGAAGGGATTCTTCTCGGGGTCGACGTCCTGGCGGAGCACCTTGATCGCGTAACGCGCCAGCGCGCGCTTGACCTGCTCGCTGCCGTAATACTCGTCGGCGGAAATGTCCAGCGTGACCAGCCAGTCGCGCTCGGAGACGACCTTGACCCTGGAGGCCGGATCGTCGCCGTAGCCGCGTCCGGGAATCTCGTAGACGCCGCGCACGCGGCCGCGCAGTTCGCCGGCGCCGCGCCGGGTCTCGAAATCCTGCCGCAGATAACTTTGACAGCCGGGCGTGAGGTAGGCCGAAAGCGCCTTCAGGTTGCGCGGATAATCGTCCTCGCCGTTCGTCGGCCAGCGGTGGAGTTGCTGGAAGACGTAGAAGGTGAAGGCATAGACGGACTCGGGCGGCACGTCCCACCATTTGCGCGTGCTGCCCGAGCGCAGGTCGGGCGGAACGTGGATGGTCAGGTTCCGCGGCGCGCTCCACCAGCCGAAGCCGAGCAAGAGCGCCGCGGCGAACAGCACGAGGAGAGCGAGGCGCAGGGATTTGACGTGCGCCTGCAGATGCAGGACTTCGTTGCGAAAGCGGCTCATGGTGTCAGGGGAGGAAGAGTAGAAAGAAGGGTTCCGGGGAAAGTCCGGCGCGTCGTCCAGACGCCCGAACGGGTGATGAGACTCCCCCCGCCCAGGTGTCCCGCCCGCGTCGGGCAGGAACGCGCCAGCCGCCACTGGAGCTGGCGATAAAGCCAGGTCTCCGGCCGCCCGCGTTTCTGTCGGCGCAAAAAGCCACCGCCAACGAAAACGCCGAGCGCGATGCCCCCGACGATGCACGTCGGAATCAGGGCGATCGCCCGCGTCGCCAAGGCCAGCGGCACGCCGACCAGGACCCCGGCCAGCGCGGAGAGTCCGGCGCAGATCCACAGTTCGTCCGCGGTCAGCCCGCGCACCACCACCGGCTGGCGGTTCAAGCGATGCGGCAGGAAGCCGACGAGTCCGTCGCGCGTAGCTTCCACTTGTTCGTTCAGTGCTCTCATTCAGGTATCAGGGATCAGGTATCAGGTTTCAGATCAATTTGCGGCGGCTTCGCCGCCGGTAACTTTGTACTGATCCCTGATCCCTGACTCCTGACTCCTGACCCTCACAGCACCCCCGTGGCCTGGGTCAAAAGCCAGATGCCGACGACCAGCAGCATCGCGCCGACGGCCACCGTCAAGCCGAACTGGCCCCAGGTGGCGCGGCCGATGTGGATTTCGGAGTAGCGGATGTAGGCGTGGTAGCAGACGCCGACGAACATCGAGGCGACCACCAGCAGGGCGACCAGCATCACGATGTCGTAGCCGTAGTTCTGCAAGGTTTGCAGGATGCCGCTGCCTTGTCCGCGCGAGGGGTCTTCCATCGTCGGCAGGCCGGCGGACAGCGCCAGGGAAGGCACGGCGAACAGCGGGAGCGCGAGCAGGCGCGAAACCGCACGAGTGAAAGAAAAAGTCGGGGAAGCATTCATGATATTTACCTTTCGTGAGAGTCAGGAGAGAAGGAAGAAACCCAGCACCAGGTAGATCGCCAAGAAACGGACGGCGACGCCGGCGAACTGGCGTGGCGAAAGATGGCCCTCGGCCCAGCCGGTGTAGGCGGTATGGATCGCCCAGGCGCCCCACAGCAGGAGGACGGTGAAGACGACGCCGAGCGCGAGCGTGGAAAGTTCGCCGGGCGCGAAACCGGCGTTGGCCTGGAAAGCGGTGGTCTGGTCGGCGGTCATGGCGCCTCCTTCGCGGCGGGCCGGGGAAGCCGGTACTCGCCGGAGAGCGGCAGGGGATCGCGCGGCTGCGCGCGCGGCGGCGCGAGATAGTCGGCGACGCCCGCGCGCACGCGCGCGAGGTCGCCGCGCAAGCGGGCATAATCGAAACGGTAGCGCGCCGCCCCCGGCGGCGCGGCCTGTTCCGCCTGCCCGGCCAGACGCTCGACGAGATCGAGCTGGCGGACGAGCGCGGCGAGGCGCTCGCGCTCGGGCGCTTCGCCGGCGTAAGCGCACGAAAATCCCGCGGCGAAGAGCGCCGTACAAAAACGCGCGGCGGGAACGAGGCGGCGCAAAGGCAAGATCGGGGATATCGGGAACATCGCGTACTCCGTAAAAAACGGGAGACACGATGCTGCGGCAAGCGGCGCCTTGGCGCCATGGGAAATGCGCAACGGCGAGCACCCCGATTGTTGGGGAACGGATCGGGATCGTGAGCCGCGATCATCCGCAGGACAACACCCGTCCTGTTCCGGAATGCCCATCGCATCCCTCACCGCTTCCTTTCGGCGGCTTGAATCAGCCACCTGATTTTTTCTCCCTCGGGGTACCTTGCGGCTGGCGCGCGTTTTCGTTTCGGTCTGTCCCAGGTATCCGGCCGGGTGCGGCCGTTTTCGACGAAGCCGGCCGCCCGCAGGCTGGCGCCGCTTTCCTCGGGCAGGGTGTAAGTGATGAGGCGCGTATATCCCATGCCCTTGGCCGCCCGCCAGGCCGCGCCGTACAGCATGCTGTTGGCGTTGGCCTTGCCCTCGATGACGCAGCACCGGGTGACTTCCGCGGTCAGTCCGTCGTCATGGGCGCGCGCGATGGGGCGGCCCACCGTGGCGACGCCGATCAGGATCCCGTCTTCCGATAGGCCGATGCTGAATTTGTGGCCGCGCGCGCCCACATTGTGGCGATGATGCGCATTGACGAAAGCCGCCGCTTCCCGGAGGCTGATCGGAATGATCCGGCGGTAAACGGTCATGTCGAAATGACGAGCCGGCAAGCTAGAGATATTTCTTGAACGATCTCGCCGCGATGCAAACGGCGAGGCCGAGGAGCGCCGCGCCGGGCAGGAGGATGAAGAGCGGCGTCACGCTGAACGGCAAGGCGAGATAGATCATCCACGGCA
>JAISNE010000155.1 GCA_031276375.1 Accumulibacter sp. | reverse complement strand
GCGGAAGCCGGGATCACCCTCACGCCCAGCGCCACCGTGCCCCTGACGCTCGACATCGGCATCCAGGGCTACACCGGTAAGCGCGAAGGCGTGACCGGGAGCTTCAAGGCGAATTACCGGTTCTGAGGGGGTCAGGTATCAGGAGTCAGGGATCAGTCAGCCCGGTGGGCATTCTCCCCCTACGTCCCTCCGCTCGATGTCGGCGTGCAGCCCGCATAGGTCGGGGTGAGCGAAGCGAACCCCGACAAAAAGCAGGCTCGATAGTCCCATGAAACACCGGAGAACCTGGGTTGCGGGAGGCGCTTGTTTTTTCACGAAGATATGGCCGAGCGTTTGCGCGTTTCAATCCTGTCGGACATGGGGATGTGAAGCAGACTTCATGGGACGGAAGACCGTCGGTTATTGGCGTTCCCTTTATTTTTCCTGTTCCGCCTGAAGAAGAGGGTACGAAGGATTTTGTGGGCGATGGCGACGATAGCGCGCATGGGGGCGGGGTGATTGAAGCGAACCCCGACGCAAGGCGGGAGGGCTATTTGATGTCGGGGTTCGCTTCGCTCACCCCGACCTATGCGGGCTGTCGTTATATCGGATGCGACATATAACTGTATAAGAATAACTTCGTTCTGTCTGAAAGTTGTTGTGATATACGCTCTACGTGTCTCATTCACTATTTTTACCATCACCGTTTTTTTCGTATAACCATAGGAGAGTTGAATGTCATCTAAAACGAAATATCAATATACCCAGCGGAAAGAAGTGCCCCCTGCTTTCACTCTTACCGTGTTGTCAGCCGCTTTGTCGGCCGCCCTGTGTGCTACCAGCGCCGCCGCGAACGAATATTCATATGCGGGAGATCCCGGATATGTTGCCGCATTCCCGGTTGACTTTGCCACCGCGAAGAGCAGTTGGGAAACGCCAGAATACCTGCGCAGTTGGGGACTGGCCGCGGAAAAAGCATCGACCGCCTATGCCTTGGGTTATTATGGGCAAGGCGTCACGGTGGGCATGATCGATTCGGGCCATAATCTCAACCACCAAGAATTCCAGGGCGACCGGTTCACCGCGGCCGTTGTTCAGGGCGTGTACGGCTCATCAGGCTTTCGGTACCGAAGCAATGGGCGGCCAGCCAACCCGTTTTACGCGGGCGAGAGCTTTTATATGACCGGCATGGTGTATGACGGCGTTGCCGCGCCAAGTACCGTTACCCCTGTGTATCCGGGCGCCAGCACTACGTATAATGGCGGTCATGGCACCGCGATGCTCGGGATTCTCGGCGCCAACCGCGATGGCGCCTCTCCCGCGAACAACATGCACGGCTTCGCCTTTGCATCGGACATTGTACTGAGCAATACCGGCTCAACCGACAGTAACTCCCACGGCCCCTACCACGATTACACGTTTATGTACGAAAGCTATAAAACCCTGGTGGATGCCGGCGCGCAGGTCATCAACAGCAGTTGGGGCACAATTCAGACGACCCAGCCGAAACGCCCGCTCCTTGACAAAGACGATCCCGTTTATGATCCCGCTCTTCATGATTGGAAGAGGTTGGGCCGAGACGGAGGCAATCTTACGCAGTGGTATTTTCGGACCCTGGCGGATGAGGAATTCGTCCATTTCTATTTCAAGAAAGCCTATGGGGAAAGCGGCCATCAGTATGATCCCAATAACCCCGGGCTTACCTTTCTCGACGCCATGTATAACGCCGTGAAGGGCACCAGTGTCGTCCATGTGCGCTCGGCCGCCAACCAGGACCAGGAGAACCCGAATAACATGGCCTTCTATCCCTACTTCAATCCTTGGGCGGAAAAACACTGGATCTCCGTTGGCGGGCTGACGCGGGTGTCGGTTGGGGGGGGGGGGGGGGAAAATGAATACGTGCTTCAGCGGAACTATAACGAGGCGGGGCCGTATGCCAAATGGTGGCATATCAGCGCCCCCTACGGTGATGCCTCAACGAGTGATTCGACGAACCCCGATAATATCTTGAACTCCAGCTATGGCAGCGCGGGGGGCACGTCGGGGTCGTCGCCCCATGTCACGGGAGCTCTGGCGCTTTTCCTTTCCCGCTACCCGGACATGGACGCCATCCAGGCGCGCGATGTGCTCTTCACCACGGCGCAGAACAAGAAAGCGGACGGCGTGACCTTCCTTGACTACTGGACCGCCGCCGACGGACTGCCGGACGAGCGATACGGTTGGGGGTATCCTGACATTGACAAGGGCATGTACGGCCCCGGCCAGTTCCTGGGCCCTTTCACCTATAACTTGACGAAAGCGCCCCTGGACGTCTGGTCGAACGACATCGGCGAGGTCGCTATCAAGGAAAGGGAAAGGGAAGACCGGGAGTGGCTGGTGGGCTATCAGGCGCAGGGCATTGCCTACGCCGGCGAATACAATCTGAACGATTACGGGTATGGGCTTTACGGCCTGGAGGATATCGTGGGCGTTGCGCAGCCGGGCAACTCCGCGCCGAACGACTACGCGACCCAGCCCCGTGGAACATACTCCGAGTGGGACGCATACTTTGACGCGACCCTGGCCTACATTACCATCAGTCAGGAGGACGCCGACAAGTGGCGCAAGGAATGGATGGACGAGAAAAAAGCCTACATTCAACACAAGATCGACAACGGTCTCTACACGGCATCCCTGACCAAGCAAGGGCCGGGGCGGCTGGTGCTGACCGGCGACAACACCTATGAAGGCGGGACGACCGTCGAAGCCGGCGAACTATACGGCTTCACCGAATCCTTCGGTACCGGAACGGTATCGGTCGACGGCGGCAAATTCGGCGTCCTCTCGACCTACAACGACATGTTCACAATGAAGGGCATCCTGACCTCGACCGCCAGCCGCAAGGCGAACATCGAAGTCAATAACGGCGGAACTTACCTGGTAATGGCCGACAACGACGTCAGCGTCGGCGCGCTCTCCTTCGGCGAAGGCGCGCAGATCGCGGTCGGACACGTCGACCGCGACGTGGTAAAGGACGCCTTCGAAAAAGGAACGTCGGCGACGGGAACGGTCACGGCCACGCAGGTAAGCGGCTTTGAAAACGCCCAGATCACGCCGTACTTCGCCTTCCTCGACCACGAAGTAACGCTCTCGGCGAACGTCCTCACCGGCGCGCTGAACCCGAACGACGCGACCTACGCGAGCTACGCCGCGCATCGCAACGGCCGGGCGATCGGCGCGGTTCTCGACGCGGCGCACGAAGTGGATCTGGTCGGCGGTTCCGCCGGCGCGTTCTACTCCGCGCTCGACTACTACACCGCGACCCGGCCCCAAGTGCGCAACACCCTGGACGCCTTGGGCAGCGATCTCTATCTCAACGCGGACAACGCGGCGGCGGTCAATCAGCTATCGCTCGTTCGCACCGTCCGGAATCAGGCGCTGGGCATCGGCGGCGGCGGCGGCCGTTCGGCCAAGCTGAACGACAACGCCCGTCTGTGGGCCACGGTAAGCGGCCACTGGGGCAACGTCGATTTCGGCCATGCCGACGCGGACAGCAAGTCGCAAACCGGACTCGTCGGCGCGGAAATCAAGGTTACGCCGGACAACACGGTCGGCGTATTTTTCGGCGCGGGCGCCAGCGAACTGGATGCGAGCGGTCGCTACGGCAAGGTCGACAGCGACGACCTCCACATCGGCGTGTATGGTCTCTACAAGGGGGAAGCGGTGTCGTTCAACTACGGCGCGATCCACAGCCGTCAGGACCGCGACGCACGGCGCACGCTGATCGTGGGCGACTTCGCCCAGTACAACAAGGTGACTCCCAACGCCACGGTCACGCAGTTCTTCGGCGAAGCCGCATACATCGGCGCAAAGACCGCCGGCTACACGGTCGAACCGTATGCGGGCCTCGCCGTGCTGCGCGTCAAGTCCGACGGCTTCAGTGAAAACGTCGGCGGCCTGACGTTCAGGACCAGGATCAACAGCCAGACGCTCACCGCCGGCACGCTCGGCGTGCGCGGCAGCATCCCGGTCGGCGCGAACGCATCGCTGACGGGCGATCTTTCGGCGATTCACTTCTTCGGCGGCAACACGCCCGAAGCGAAGATGATCCTCGCCGACACCGGCACGGCCAAGATCGAGGGCGGCAAGCTCGGCACCCTGCTGGGCGTCGGCATTGGACTCGAAGCCAACCTCACCAAGGCGACCAAGCTCAACGTGTCGTACTCCGGCGCGTTCAACGGCGATGTCAAGTCGCACGGCATTTCCGCCAACCTGCGCATCAGCTTCTGACGATCCATCGCGCAATATTTGAAGGCCCCGCCAAGAGGCGGGGCTTTTTTTGCCCGGCATGGACGCCCTCCCGCGGGGGGCAAGTCCCACCGCGAGTAGATCACAGCGAGCGAAGCGCAACTGCATGAGGGTGATCGAGTGTGGAAAGGAAGCGTGGAACATAAACTGCGCGCATAAGGAGACGATAGATGATGTGCCCCTTTGAGGGAAGGAAACATCTGGAAGCGACGCGGGCCTTCAGTGTTTCCCTAAATACGATTGCTTGGAGTGGAAGAGGAGAACAGCCCCCTTGGCTTTCATTTCCGCCGCGCGAAATACGCGCGGCAGCCCGGCCCGTGATGAAGCCGCATTCAGCGTTTCCCTGGAACATAAAGCGGAGTTGCCGTATCACTGCCGCCGGCGCACCGTTTCGAACAGGCATATTGCCGCCGCCGCGCCAACGTTGAGTGATTCGCCCTGCCCCGGCATCGGGATGCGGAGGCGTTTGGCGGCGAGTCTGGCGACTTGCGGGCGGACCCCCTGCCCTTCGCTGCCGAAGATCCAGGCGAGCGGACGGCCCAGTTCGGCGGTGAAAAGGTCGGCGGCGGCGTCGGGCGCGGTGACGATGGCTTGTCCGCGGTAATTTGAGAGGAAGGCGGGCAAATCGCTGTCTTCGTGAATGTCGAGCGCGAAATGCGCGCCCATCGCGGCGCGCAGGGTTTTCGGCGACCATGCGCGCGCGCAGCCGGGGGCAAGCAGAATCTGCCGGAATCCCGCCGCCGCCGCGCTGCGCAGGATCGAGCCAAGATTGCCGGGGTCCTGGATGATGTCGAGCAGCACGGCGTCGGCCGACGGATCCGTTTCTTGCCCGCCGCGCGGCGGCGCGGCGACGGCCATGATTCCGCTGGGCGTGTCGACCACCGCCAGTTCGGCGAACAGCGCGTCGGCCAGAACGGTGGCCGCCAATTCGGGATGGCGCCGCAGGAAGCGGGCGATTTCCTCGCGCCCGGCGCCGGTTGCGCTGACGATGATTTCGTCCGGCGCTCCGAAGCGCGCGCGGTAGCTTTCGATCAGGTGCATGCCGTCGAGAACGATGCGTTCCGCCTTGCGCCGTTCGCGGCCGTCGTGGCAGAGCTTTTTCAGTTCGCGGAAACGCGCGTTGTCACGCGAGACGATGTGTTTCATCGTAAAACTAACTCCGGTTTGAAACCCCGCCCGTAAGAAAGGTGCGAAGGTTGGAACCCCGGCCTGAAGGCCGGGGTTTCGACCGTAGCCATTTGGGAGGGGATGCACACCTCTCCCAAATGGAGTTGGACCGACAGCCCTGAAGGGCTGTCGTTAATTTCTTGCTGCCGGATACGGGCAGGAGGAGCCGCCCGCGCGGGGAAAGGTGAAACGGTGTTTACCACAGCGTCATTTGCGCGACGGGCGCGTAGCTGCGCCGGTGCGCCGGACTCGGCCCGTGCGCGCGCAAGGCTTGCAGGTGGAAGGCGGTGGGGTAGCCCATGTTGCGGTCGAAGCCGTATACCGGGTAGATGCCGTGCAGCGCGCGCATGCCGGTGTCGCGCACGGTCTTGGCGATGATCGAGGCGGCGGCGATCGAGGCGATCTTGCCGTCGCCGCCGACGATTGCCTGCGCCGGGCAGTCGAGCCGCGGACATTTATTGCCGTCGATCAACGCTTTTTCCGGACGCAGGGCGAGGCCGTCGACCGCCCGGCGCATGGCGAGCAGGCTGGCTTGCAGGATGTTGAGGCGGTCGATTTCTCCGACGCTGGCTTCGGCCACCGCCCAGCAGAGCGCCTTGGCGCGGATTTCGAGGGCCAGCGCCGCGCGGCGTCTGGCGGAAAGTTTCTTGGAGTCGTTCAGGCCGTCGATCGGCTGGCCCGGATCGAGGATGACGGCGGCGGCGACCACCGGGCCGGCCAGGGGGCCGCGCCCAGCTTCGTCGACGCCGCACGCGAAGCCTTCAGGCAGGGGTAGCGGCAGCATCTTCGCGCGCCTCGTCCGGCAGCAGCGCGAGCACCGCGCCGGCGGCTTTTTCCGCGGTGTTCTGCCGCAACCGCAGGTGGATCTCGCGGAACACCCGGCCGATGCGCGCGCGGCTTTCCGGGTCGTCGAGAAAATTCAGCAGGGCCTGCGCCAGTTTTTCCGGCGTCGCGTCGTCCTGGATGAATTCCGGAACCACGAAGCCGCCGGCCAGGATGTTCGGCAGTCCGACATAGGGCAGGTAGCCCATGCGCCGCATCAGGCGGTACGACAGCGGGGCCATTTTGTAGACGATGACCATCGGGCGCTTGAGCAGCGCGGCTTCCAGCGTGGCCGTGCCGCTCGCCACGAGCACCGCGTCGGCGGCGGCCATGGCTTCGTGCGCGTGTCCGAACAGCAGGCGGATCGGTAGCTCGCGCGCCTGGCAGCGGTACAGCGCTTCCTCGAACAGCAGGCGCGTTTCGCGCGTGGCCAGCGGCGCGAGGAACAGCGCTCGCGGCAGTTTTTGATGAATCAGTTGCGCCGTTTCGGCGAAGGTGTCGGCCATGTAGCGCAGTTCGGATTGGCGGCTGCCCGGCAACAGGGCGAAAACCGGCTGCTCCGGCGGTATGCCGAGCAGTTCGCGCGCTTCGCCGCGGTTATCTTCCAGCGGCAGCAGGTCGGCCAGCGGGTGCCCGACGTAGGTGACGGGAATATGCTCTTTTTCGTACAGCGCCGGCTCGAAGGGAAACAGCACCAGGATGCGCGAAACGGATTTGCCGATGCCGTGGATGCGCCTGCCGCGCCACGCCCAGATCGACGGGCCGGCATAGTGGACGGTCGGCACGCCGCGCCGCTTCAGCGTCCTTTCGAGCGCCAGATTGAAGTCCGGCGCGTCCACGCCGATGAAGACGTCCGGCGGCGCGGCCAGCAAACGGCGCTTGAGTTCCTTGCGTATCCCGGAAATTTTCCGGTAGTGCTTGAGCACTTCGACGTAGCCGCGGACGGCCAGCGCCTCCAGCGGGAACCAGGCGTCGAAGCCCTGCCCGATCATCCTCGGGCCGCCGATGCCGTAGAACCGCGCGTCCGGCGCCCTGGCCCGCAGCGCCTCGATCAGGTGGCTGCCCAGAAGATCGCCCGATGCTTCGCCAGCCACCATGGCGATACGCGCGGCCGGGGCAGTCATCGGATGATGCCGCGCTTGGAAACCGCCAGAAAATCGAGGATCGGCCGGATTTCCGGATGCGTCCCGGCTTCCTCTTCCAGCCTGACGCGGGCTTCTTCGAGCGTCAGGCCGGATTTGTACAGCGTGCGGTAAGCCCGCTTCAGGACCAGCAGCGCCTCCGCCGAAAAGCCGCGCCGCTTCAAGCCTTCCACGTTGATGCCGTGCGGCGCGGCGGAATTGCCGGAGGCCATCACGTAGGGCGGGACATCGCGCAGGATGACGGTTCCGACGGCGGTCATGACGTGCGAACCCACCCGGCAAAACTGGTGTACGCCGGTGTAGCCGCCGAGAATCGCCCAATCGTCCACGTGGACGTGCCCCGCCAGTTGCGCGTTGTTGGCGAAGATGGTCTGGCTGCCCACCTGGCAATCGTGCGCGATGTGCGTATAGGCCATGATCCAGTTGTCGCTGCCGACGCGGGTCACGCCCGCATCCTGCGCGGTGCCGGTGTTGAGCGTGCAAAACTCGCGGATGGTGTTGCGGTCGCCGATTTCCAGCCGGGTCGGTTCGCCGGCGTATTTTTTGTCCTGGGGCGCCTCGCCGAGCGAGCTGAACTGGTATATCCGGTTGCCGGCGCCGATGCGGGTGCGCCCGGTAATCACCACGTGCGGGCCGATCCAGGTGCCGGCGCCGATCTCGACATGCTCGCCGATGAGCGAATACGCTCCGACGCTGACGCCCTCCCCCAGCCGGGCGCCGGGATGAACGATCGCGGTGGGGTGGATCATCGGGCCGTCCTCGTCGCGCTCAGGCCACGTCGCGCTTGGCGCACATCAGCTCGGCCTCGGCGGCCAGCTCGCCGTCGACGCGGGCTTCGGCCTTGTACTTCCAGATGCCGCGCATCTGGCGCGCGATCTCGACGTGCAGATGAAGCTGGTCGCCCGGCATGACCGGCTTCTTGAAGCGCGCGTTGTCGATGCCGACGAAATAGAATACCGAGCTTTCGTCCGGCAGGGCATTCATGGTCTTGAACGACAGGATGCCGGCGGCCTGCGCCA
>JAISNE010000320.1 GCA_031276375.1 Accumulibacter sp. | reverse complement strand
CGCGTTCCCGAGGGCGATTCGCGTCCGCGCCACGTCTGCCCGCGATGCGGCGAAATCCATTACCTCAATCCCAAACTGGTGATCGGCTGCGTCGCCGAATGGGAAGACCGCCTGCTGCTTTGCCGGCGCGCCATCGAACCGTGCCACGGCCTGTGGACGCTGCCCGCCGGCTTCATGGAAAACGGCGAATCGGCGATGCAGGCCGCGTTGCGCGAAACCGGCGAGGAAGCCTGCGCGCGCGTCGCCATCGAGCGGCTTTTCGCGCTGGTCAGCGTCCCGCACATCAACCAGGTCCACCTGTTCTACCGCGCCAGACTGCTGGACGCCGGTTTCGGCGCCGGCGAGGAGAGTCTCGAAACGCGGCTCTTCGACGAACACCAAATTCCCTGGGAGCGGCTGGCGTTCCGCAGCGTCGCCTTCTGCCTGGAAGCGTATTTCGCCGACCGCCGCCGCGGCGTTTTCGGATTTCACGAAACGACGTTGCCGGATGACGGAAGACAGAAGACGGAGGACAGCCAGTGACCGGCGCCGCGCGCCGCGATATGACTGTCTTCGATCATCTGTCCTCTGGACAACCGGAGCGCGGGCGCTGGGCCTTCGCCGAATTTTTCGATGTGTACGAAATGCAGGACGACTTCGCTCGAAGGATGAGAATGCGCATCGCCTGGGCCACGCTCAACAGCGACACCTCGCGCTCTTCCCCAAGCCCAACACCGGACGCTTCGCGGTGAAAGTCATCAACCGCCTGGGGGATGAGGTGATGAAGGTGTTCAGGGTGGGGTAATATCCCGCGCCTGCCTTGCCGCCAATTCTTCGGAACAATCACCGTGCAACGATCAACCTTCATCCAGCGCGTCGCGCCGAGAAATTTCAAGAGTATCGGTTATTGCGACGTTCGCCTGAAACCGCCGACTCATACCAAGTTGCCGCCGATAATTCGTTAACATATACTTCTCCTTTTCAAAGGAGGAAAAAAGCGATGCGACCGCCGATTCCGATTCCCGAGGAACGCCAGGCAGAACTGAGGGCGTTCAGGAAGAGAAAGTGGGCAGGAAATGAGTTACAGCGTTTTTTGTGTGTCTGGTTGAGGGTGAAACAAGGGTTGAATGGTCCCGTCATAGCGAAGATCATAGGCTGGAACGTGGCTACGGTGAGAATGACGCAAAGGGATTTCATCCGGCGTGGCGTGAGCGCGTTGGAGGAAGTGCGGCGAGGCGGACGGCGCCGGGAATTGATGAGTGAGGAAGAGGAACGGGCGTTTTTGGCGGGCTTTGAACGGTCGGGGGAGAAGGGAGATATCCTCGTGGTCAATGAGCTCAAGGCGGCCTTGGAAAAGCGTGTCGGGCGCCCGGTCCATAAGACGACGGTATACCGGATGCTCCATCGGCACGGATGGCGAAAGCATCCGCGCCGTCGTCATCGCAAGCCAGTCCCGGAAGTCCTGGAGGACTTCAAAAAAGGGGCTTCGCAAGACGGATAGCCGCGGCCCGACCCAGGGGGCCGCCGCGGATCATGTTCCAGGATGAGGCGCGTATCGGCCGGATCGGCGATCCGAGAGCTTGCTGGGCGAAAGCGCGCGTGCGACCGATCGTCAGGGCCTGGATGATCCGGGAGTAGGCCTATATTTTTGGCGCGGTTTGCCCACGGGACGGACCGCACGACAGCTTGATCCTGCCTTGGGTCAATGCGCGAATCTTGACACATCAGACTTGATCCGCGACACCCAGCCGTCCCCCCTCCCACCCGTCATTCCCGCCCGCGCGGGAATGACGGGTATTTTGACCGCCTCGTCTAAAAAAAAGCGAGGGTGGCGCATGAAAACATGGCCTGATGCCAAGTTGCAGTCAAACCATCGTGATAGGCCAAAAATGACCGAAATCTTGACACGCCAGACTTGAGTATCAACGGCCTATTGACCGCAACCTGGTATCACGGACTCATCGAACCTGGATATTAACGACATAATGATGGCAACCTGGTATTGGAGGCGTGGAAGGAAACCTCGCGCGTGAAGCGTGGGACAAGTCCTGCGCGGAACACGAAGAACCCATCAAGCGCGTCCTTGACGGTTACTGGCAGATGGCGCGGGCCGTGTGGCATTCTCCGGCCGGAGAAAGCGCGTTCCCTTCCGTTTGGCGTTTCGCTGACCATTTTGCCGATGAAAGCGCGTACAGCCGTCACGTCATCCAGGATTTCTCCGGGAAGCGCCGCCGAAGTCTTGTCCCTGTAAAATCGGAATCCCGTTTCCGCGCCATGCGCCATGCGCAAGATCATCCATTGCGACTGCGATTGCTTCTATGCCTCGGTCGAGATGCGCGACGATCCGTCGTTGCGGGGCAAGCCGCTTGCCGTTGGCGGACGGGCCGAGGCGCGCGGGGTCATCGCCACCTGCAATTACGAGGCGCGCGCCTTTGGCGTGCATTCGGCCATGTCGACGGCACGGGCGGTACACCTGTGCCCGCGGCTCATTCTGCTGCCGCCGGATTTCCAGCGATACCGCGAAACCTCGCGGCAAATTCTCGCCATTTACCGCGACTACACGCCGCTGGTCGAACCGCTCTCGCTTGACGAAGCCTATCTCGACGTCAGCGGCGTCGAGCGTTGCCAGGGTTCCGCGACGTTGATGGCCGAGGAAATCCGCGCCCGCATCCGCGCGGAAGCGCGCATCACCGCATCGGCGGGCATCGCCCCCAACAAGTTTCTCGCCAAGGTCGCCAGCGACTGGAACAAACCCGACGGGCAATTCGTCGTCCGTCCGCGAAATGTCGATGCCTTTGTCGCCGCCTTGCCGGTGGGCAAGATTTTTGGCGTCGGCAAGGTCACGGCGGCGCGCCTGCAGAAACGCGGCGTGCGCACGTGCGGAGATTTGCGCGCTTGGGACATCGCCCGCCTCGCCGGCGAGTTTGGCCGTTTCGGCGCGGTCTTGTACCAGCTTTGCCGGGGTATCGACGAACGCCCGGTACGGCCGGACCGCATCCGCAAATCCCTGTCGGTGGAAACCACTTATGCCCGCGATCTGCCCGATCTCGCCGCCTGCCATGCCGAATTGCCGCCATTGATCGCGGAATTCCGCCGCCGCTTCGCCAAATTGCCCGCGCCGCGGCCCGTGCATAAAGCCGTGGTCAAGGTCAAGTTCGCCGATTTCACGCAGACCACCGCCGAATGCGTCAGCGCCAGACCCGGCGAGGCGGTGTGGCAAGCATTGCTCGACGAGGCCTGGGCGCGGCGGGGGAAGGCGGTGCGCCTGCTGGGCGTGGGCGTGCGCTTCGTAGACGCGGCGACGGAGCGGGACGGGGACGCCGGGGACGAACAACGCGATCTGTTCGGATAAACCTGGAAACCGCCGTTGGACGCGCTCGGGTGTGCTGCCACGGAGTGGGCTGGCACGGCGCTTTCGACGCGGCAGAGCTTCATGCCAGCAAGGAGGAGCAATACCGCCAGCGCGCTCCGGGGCGGCACGCCCAAGCGCGTAACGGCCTTATGCCAAGTTGCGGTCAAACCATCGTGATACGCCAAAAATGACGGCGGTACGCGAAGCCCCAGGAGCGCGGGCGTCTCGCCCGCTTCGTGGGACTTATACAAAAATGACCGGAATCCTGACGCGTCAGACTCACGGATCGGCGCCCCTACTGTTTCCGCTCGTCCCCCGTCCCCTGCGGGGTGAACGCGCGGAGCCGCCATGCCGCGCGGATACCGCTCGCCACCGTCACGCCCACCACCCAGAACACGCTGGCCACGCCGATGGCGGCGCCGACCGTGCCGAATACCAGGGGGGTCAGGATGCTGGAAACGTTGACCGAGATCATGCGCAGGCCCAGCGCCTCGCCCTGGCGGCGGGTTGGCGTGATCTGATGCAGCATGCTCATGATCATCGGCTGCACGCCGCCGAGCGAGAAGCCGAGCAGGATCGAGCAGATGGCCATGGTCCACGACGATTGCATCAAGGG
>JAISNE010000319.1 GCA_031276375.1 Accumulibacter sp. | reverse complement strand
TGCGGCGCGAGGCCCGGCTTGCCGGACCAGCGGCGCTGGGCATGCTTGCCGGCGGCCAGGTCGGCGTCGATGATGTTGCGGATGAAATTGGCCGCGGGCGCGGCGGCGGTCTCCTGACTTTTTTTTGGCGCATTGCTCACGGCGGGATCCTTGGTCTTTGAATTTTTCTATTTTAACCGCAGGAGCATGAACCCCAACGGTCATTGCATGAATCGATGCCCTCCGGATGATGAAACCTTCGTCAGCGACTCGCCGATCTCCGTTGGAGGCGCCAGGGGTGGCGCTTGGCCGAGGTGGAAGTCAAAGGGTTGCGGGCGACTTCGTTCTTTGCAGACATCGCGACGACGTTCTCGTCAGCGATGCTTTTTTGCGTCCAATTCCCGGTTGTTTCACGCTAACGATCATTGCTGCGAGCCGCCCCCTGCGCCCGTCATTCCCACGCAGGCTTAGAATCCGGCATTCCGCCGCCTTTTCTGGATTCTAAGCCTGCGCGGGAATGACGGGTATTTTGACCGCCTCGTCTTAAAAAAAGCGGGGAGCATGAAAATTTGAGGGGAAACATCAGGGACCGAGGGCAGAGGACAGCCAGGGAGCGCGGGCGTCCCGCCCGCAATACGAGAGTCCTGGGCTTTGCGTACCGCCGTCATTTTTGGCGTATCACGATGGTTTGGCGGCAACTTGGTATCAAACCGCCGTTGGTTTGACGATCAAGGTCGCATCGGGAAAGTCAGAACCTCGCTCTTTTCAGGAATTTGAAAATGCCACAGGCCCTTCTGGCGGGTGTCGAATCTTGATCGTAAAACCAATTCCGGTTGAAACCCCGCCCGCAAGAAAGGCGCGAAGGTTGGAACCCCATTCTTACGGACGGGGTTTCGACCGTAGCCATTGGGCGTCACTTGGTGTCAGTTCGCCGCGCCGCCCGGAAAGAGCGCGTCCTGCTGTCTGCGCAGCGCCAGCAATTCCGACGCCGGATCGATCTCGATGTCGGCCAGCGCGATCAGCGCGCCGGCCTCGACATCGCGCGTCAGCCGGCGGTTGGCCGCCAGATAGAACGGCGCCGGGTTTCCCGGCGCGAGCGGGCGCGCCGCGTGCAGTTCGGCGCTCGTTCCGGCGATGGCGTGGTGATGCCCGCCCATGAGCAGCGACGATCCGGCGGCCAGCCGGCGCGTGGCGCGCGCCACCAGGTCGAGATGCGGAAACGGCTCTTGCGCGCCGCAGGAGCGGCCGTACAGGGCGGCCTCCAGCACGCTCGTCGCGGCTTCCAGCCCGAGCAGGTGGCGCGGATTGAAGATCATCGCGTACTTGCCGTTGCGCGACACGAGATGGCCCTTTTCCTCGAGGAGTTTCCAGGTTGGCGCATCGTCGCAGCGCACGACGATGAAAACACCGCCGGCGAAGCTGGCTTCCTCCGGGCGGCGCAGGCAATGAAAGACATCCAGCGCGCCGGCCCGGCCGAGCAGGCCGTCCTCGGCGGCCAGCCCGAACAGCGTCGGCACCTCGGGAATGCGCGCGATCGGCGCGTGCAGGTCGGGCCGGTCGGGAACGAGTCCGGTCGAGTTGGCCACCACCAGCAGCTCGCACAAATCGGGCACGGCGCGCTGGGGAAGCGCGGCGCATACCCGCGCGCGTGCCTGCGTCAGCTCTTCCGCCGCCCGCCCGCCGAGGGTCATGTGCTCCGCCAGCGCGGGCAACTCATGGGCCGCGCCGTTGCAGGTCAGCACGCCGGACACCTCATCGAAGACGAAGTCGTATTCGCTCGCTTTCCCGGCGGCGACGATCTCGAAACCGAGCGTCCGCGCCCAGGTAATCAACCCGATCAACAGGCTCGGCTGATCGCCGTCGACCGGTGTCGCCACCCGGCCGCGCCGGCGCGCGCGCGCGGCGAGGCAAGGGCCGACGACGCTGTCGACTTCCTTGGATACCAGCACCAGGTGATGCCCGGCTTCGACGGCCATGCGCCCGTGCCTGGCGCCGGCCTCCGGATTGCCGGTGGCTTCCACGACCACGTCGATCGGCAGGCCAAGCACGACGCCGAGGTCGGCGGCGGCGATGTATTTACCGTCGGCCCACGCCCGCGCCGCCTCGTCGGCCGTGGCGCAGATCGCCACGTCACCGGCGAAAACGCCGACAGCGGCGAAGCTCCGCGCCGCCACGGCGCCGTCGATATCCACCGCGACGCGGACATTCATCAACGGAACGCGCAATCCCTGCGCGATGAAACTCCTGCCGAAACCGCCGCTGCCAACGACACAGGTTTCCACCGGCCGCTTGGCCAGGGAAAAATAATCGAGATGATTCATGCCGGTCTCCGTTCTGGATGCTTACATGCAATAAAAAAAGGCGTCAGGCGGATTAACGCCTTCACGCCCGGAAAGTCCAAACACGTGCGGGAATGATAAAAAATATCCTGCGCCCGGAACAGCGGCCAGCTACGTCGAGGAATATGATCACATGAGATCCAACACGCCCTCAGTTCTGCCTGACGTTCCTCGGGAATCGGAATCGGCGGGCGCATCGCTTTTTTCCTCATTCGAAAGGGAGGATATGTTAACGAATTATCGATGGCAACCTGGTCTCAGTCCTTCCCGCCGGATTTGAACAATCGTCTGATGATCCAGCCGATCAACGGCCAGAAGAGCAGCAGCATGGCGAGAGCCATGATCCAGGCGACGAGCGAGGAATTGGTCCAGAAGATGGAGAGCGAACCCTTGGACATGATCATCGACTGCCGGAAGGCGTCTTCCGTCTTGTCGCCCAGAACCATGGCCAGCACCCTCGGGGCGATCGGGTAGCCCAGCTTCTTGAACAGGTAGCCCAGGATGCCGAAGGGCAGGGCCAGCCAAAGGTCCAGGCGCGATCCTTGGATTGCGAGCCGCCCGCGCGCAGGCCCTCGCCCTTTTTGGCCGCCTCGATGAAGCTCTTGGCGTCGGTGTAGGGCGATTTGGCGTTGACCCAGATCAGGAATTCGTCGAGCG
>JAISNE010000264.1 GCA_031276375.1 Accumulibacter sp. | reverse complement strand
GCCGACGCGGCGACGGTGGAACTGGTGCGCCAGGACCTCGGTCTGGACAAACCGCTGCACACGCAGTTCGTGACCTTCTTCACCAACGCGCTGCGCGGCGAATTCGGCAGATCGCTGCGCACCAAGCGCCCGGTCAGCCGGGAAATCGCCGACCGTTTCCTGCCCACGTTGTGGCTGACGCTGGCCAGCATGGGCTGGTCGGTGCTCTTCGGCATGGGCATCGGTATCGCCTCGGCGGTCTGGCGCAACCGCTGGCCGGACCGGCTGGGCATGACCCTCGCCGTCTCCGGCATTTCCTTTCCGGCCTTCGCGCTGGGCATGCTGCTGATGCAGATCTTCGCGGTCTGGCTCGGTTGGCTGCCGTCGATGGGCGCCGATTCGTGGAAGCACTACATCCTGCCGTCGGTGACGCTCGGCGCGGCGGTGGCCGCCGTGATGGCGCGGTTTACGCGCGCCTCCTTCGTCGAGATCATGCAGGAGGACTTCGTGCGCACGGCGCGCGCCAAGGGCGTCAACGAACCGCTGGTGGTGCTGAAGCACTGTCTGCGCAACGCGATGATTCCCGTGGTGACGATGATGGGCCTGCAATTCGGCTTTCTGCTCGGCGGCTCGATCGTCGTCGAGGTCGTCTTCAACTGGCCCGGCATGGGCCGCCTGCTGATCGACGCCGTCGATATGCGCGACTATCCGATCATCCAGACCGAAGTGCTGCTCTTCTCGCTCGAATTCATCCTCATCAACCTGATCGTCGACGTGCTGTACGCGGTGATCAATCCGACCATTCGATTCAAATGAGGCGCGCATGACCACGGAAACATCCATTGCCGCGGCATCGGGCGAAGTCCGCACCCCGTGGAGCGAATTCTGGCGCAAGTTCAGGAAACAGCGCCTGGCGATGATCGCCGGCGGTTTCGTCGCCGCGCTCGTCGCCGTCGCCATCCTGGCGCCCTGGCTCGTGCCGTTCGACCCGGAAAGCTATTTCGACTACGACGCGCTCAACGCGCTCCCGTCGTCCACGCACTGGTTCGGCGTCGATTCGCTCGGACGCGACATCTTCAGCCGCGTGCTGATGGGCGCGCGCATCTCGCTGGCCGCCGGCGTGCTCTCGGTGGCCATCGGCGCGCTGGTCGGCACCAGTCTCGGCCTCCTGGCCGGCTACTACGAAGGCTGGTGGGACCGCGTCACCATGCGCGTTTCCGACGTGCTGTTCGCCTTCCCCGGCATCCTGCTGGCCATCGGCGTCGTGGCCATCCTCGGCAACGGCATGATCAACGTCATCACCGCCGTCTCGGTGTTCAGCATTCCCGCCTTCGCCCGGCTGGTGCGCGGCAACACGCTCTCGCTCAAGCACCTGACCTACATCGAAGCGGTAAAAAGCATCGGCGCGTCCGACTGGACGATCCTCGTGCGCCACATCCTGCCGGGGACGATCTCGTCGATCGTCGTATATTTTTCGATGCGCATCGGCACCTCGATCATCACCGCCGCCAGCCTGTCCTTCCTTGGCATGGGCGCGCAGCCGCCGACGCCGGAATGGGGCGCCATGCTCAACGCCGCCCGCACCGACATGGTCAACGCCCCGCACATCGCCGTCTTCCCGAGCCTCGCCATCTTCTTCACCGTGCTGGCCTTCAACCTGCTCGGCGACGGCCTGCGCGACGCCCTCGACCCGAAGATCGATCAGCGATGAATCCGCCCCGCGCCGGCCTCCTGCCCTCCGCTTCGCGCGATGCGATCAGCGACGTCGGCGAAGTCCGTGTCGGCCACGTCACGCTCGACCGCGGCGGCGTCCAGACCGGCGTGACGGTCGTCGCGCCGCACGCCGGCGATCCCTTCACCGACAAGGTTCCGGCCGCCGCGGCGGTAATCAACGGCTTCGGCAAGAGCGCCGGACTGATCCAGATACAGGAACTCGGCGTCCTGGAAACGCCGATCGCGCTGACCAACACCTTCGCCGTCGGCACGCTGATCCAGGCGCAGATCCGCGCGGCGATGGCCGCGCACCCGCCGCTCGGACGCGAATGGCCGACGGTCAATCCGCTGGTCTGCGAATGCAACGACGGCTACCTCAACGACATCCGCGCGCTGGCCGTCACCGAGGAAGACTACCGGATCGCGCTGGAGAACGTTTCCGCCGATTTCGCCCAGGGCAGCGTCGGCGCCGGGCGCGGCATGAGCGCCTTCGAACTGAAGGGCGGCATCGGCAGCGCCTCGCGCCAGGCTGGCGGCTACACGGTCGGCGCGCTGGCGCTGGCCAATTTCGGCAGGCTGGAGGCGCTGACGCTGGCCGGACATCCGCTCGGCCGCAAGCTGGCCGGGCAGCGAACGCGCGGCGACACGCCCGAGCAAGGCTCGATCGTCATGCTGCTGGCCACCGACGCGCCGCTCGACGCGCGCCAGTTGCGCCGCCTGGCGTGGCGCGCGGGCGCGGGCCTGGCGCGCACCGGTTCGGTCTTCGGCCACGGCAGCGGCGACATCGCGCTGGCCTTCTCCACCGCCTACACCATCCCGCATCTGCCAGGCCGGCCGATGCCGGCGCTGGCGATGCTGCACGAAACGCGCCTCGACCCCTTGTTCAACGCGGCGGCGGACGCCACCGAACAAGCCATCATCCACGCCCTGTGGCGCGCCGAGCCGGTCGTCGGCCGCGACGGCCACGCGCGGCGAACGCTGCGCGACATGCTGCGGCGGCTTCCCGACGAGGAAAACCCATGCGCATCCTGATCGCTACCGACATCGAAGGCGTCGCCGGCGTCGTTCACCCGGAACAGACGCGGGCGGGCAGCGCCGAATACGAACGCGCCCGGCGCTGGATGACCGGCGAAGCCAGCGCGGCGGCGCGCGGCGCGTTCGAAGGTGGCGCCGCCGAAGTGCGCGTCAACGACTCGCACGGCGCCTACCGCAACCTGCTGGCCGACGAACTCGACCCGCGCGCGCGCCTGGTGAGCGGCAAACCGCGCGCGCTGGGCATGATGGCCGGCCTGGAAGCGGGATTCGACGGAGTGATGCTGGTGGGATTCCACGCGCGCGCGCAAACGAAAGGCGTGCTGGCGCACACCATCAACAGCTCCGCGTTCGCCCGCGTCTGGCTGAACGGACGCGAACTCGGCGAGGCCGGACTCTACGGCGCGCTGGCTGGCGAACTCGGCGTCCCGGTCATCTTCGCCAGCGGCGACGACGTTTTCGCCGAAGAAACCCGCCCGCTCTTCCCGCACTGCGTTTTCATCGTGACCAAGCAATCCGCCGGACGGCACAGCGCCGTCTCGCTCTCGCCGCAAGCATCGCGCGAAGCCATCCGCGCCGGCGCCAAACAGGCGATGGCCGCCATCGGCCCGGCCCGGCCGCTGCTCCTGGAAACCCCGGCGCAAGCCCGCGTGCAGACGCAAACCCCGGCGCATGCCGACCTGTTCTGCCAGTGGCCGGCGCTCGAACGCATCGACAGCGTCACCCTGCAATTTTCCGCCGCCTCCGTGGAACACGCGCTGCGCATGATGAACTGCCTGTCGGCAATGGCCTCCGCGCTGAACTGAGCGCCAGACTGCCTCCCGCGGCCTGTCACGGATGGCCCGGCATCGAAACGCGGCGGACAGATTTTCCGAAAACAACAGCCCGCCGCCTCCCGCGCCACGATCTCCATCCGTACCAGTTCCTTGATCAAGACGATTCCGATGGGTGGCAACGCTCGTTCGAACGGAGTCGGGTTTGTCTTGTCCACTTCGCCCCCGGTTTCCAGCGTGGGCCAATAGTGGTTACCTCGGTCGCTACGGAAAGCGCGGGCAAGCCGTGGATTCCCCATGACTGGCCGTGTTCCCGGAAAACTCGACATCCTTTCTTCTTCCATCTGATGCCTGTCGCCGTGTTCCCCTGTGGCACCATCCATCGTCACCATCAGGCCAAGCCATTGTTCCGGCCGCCATGCTTCTCCGAATCTCATCTTCCGCATCTCCTGTAGCAGTTCCATCCGATTCATCCCCATCCTCCTCCTCTTGGGGAAGATGATGACGATGACCACCGAACAGTTCATTTGCTACAACTCCGGACGGATTCAGTCGTAGTGCTCGCTGGTCGCGTCGTCCATCGTCACGATCAGCTCCCAGCTTTGCCCTTCCACCCATTCATGCCGACTGCCGTCCGGGTGGATCATCATTCCGGGCAAGGGCATGCATTCCCGCTTCTTGCGATGCCTCCCTTTCTTTTTCTCCCGATCGACCCGCCCCGCCGCTGGCAGGTGCTTTTTCACCCAGCTGTAGCTGCGCGGCCCACCGTCGCGCCGGTACCACTCGTGGAAGTGCCGCACGTTCCAGCCTTCGTGCCACTGCCGATACCGCTCCTGCATCGCCATCACTTCATCCACCGGCGCCGCCCGGTTCGGGCTTCCCAGCCGACGATCCATCAGCCCTTCCCGGCCCTCTTCCTCGAACCGCGAAAGATAGCGACGGAAGGTGCGTTCGCTCGTCCCCAGCAACCGGGCCACCTCTCCCTGCGTCAGCCGACCCGTATTCCAGCGTTCATAGGCTTCTTCGAACCTCATCTTCCGTATCTCCTGTAACAACTCTGTCTATCCCATTCGCCACCTCCTTCGGGTGACTATGACGACCGGACAGATATCGCGCTATGGATACGGACAGATCAAAAGCTCTTAACAATTGACTCAAATTACTGTTGACTCTCTTGTTGAACTTAGTATACTGACTATAGTCAACGACCGAGTACTATTAAGTACTGACCGTGGCCGTTGACTGTGTTTGTCGTGAAATAATTAGCAGTGCATGAGATAACGGTAATTCCGTTTTTCAGAATGCCAGAAGTTTTTACCAAACATAAGGAACGAGGAGGCGTATGTGGCAACTCTATGCGATGTAGAACAAGCGGTCTGCCAGATAAAGGATGGGGACATCATCCTTGCCGGTGGTTTCTATGGAAACGGTACGCCGGAACTGATTGTGGACGAGCTTCTCAGACAAGGCCAGAAGAATCTGACGGTCATTAACAATGATGGCAATACTACGGAAAAAGGCGTAGGCAGGCTTGTCGCGGCAGGGCAGGTAAAAAAATGCATATTCTCCTGGTGCGGACGTTTGGCTGTACTACCGAAGTTGATTGAAGAAGGCAAGATCGAGCTCGAACTCTGTCCTCAAGGTACTTTTGCCGAACGCATCCGCGCGGGCGGGTTTGGCTTAGGTGGTGTTTTGACTCCAGTCGGCTTGGGTACTCTGGTCGAGGAAAAATGGGCTCAACGTGTTAGCTTGAATGGCAAGGACTGGCTATACCACACTCCCATTCGGGGCAACGTAGCTATCATCGAAGCCGACCGGGCAGACACCGAAGGCAACTTGGTTTTTTATCTGACTCAAAGAGCTTTTTCTCAAGCCATGTGTTTTGCGGCGGACTTGGTGATCGTCCAAGTAAATAAGCCGATTGAACCCGCCGGTTGCATCCATCCACAGGATGTACATGTGCCCGGCGTTGTTGTTGACATTCTGGTGCAAGGCTAAAGGAGGTACTCGATGAACAGTAAAGAACTGATCGCCTGTAGAGTCGCTCAGGAATTCAAGAACGGCGAGATGGTCAATCTCGGCGCTGGTATCCCCAACCTCGCGGTGAAATACATCAAGGAAGGAGTCAAGATTTATCTGCAAGCTGAAAACGGTATTGTGGGTTGCGGTCCTCATGATCCTAGCAAACCGATTGATCTTTTCAGCACGGACGCAGGTGAGAACCCCGTTTCCATCATTCCCGGAGGTGCCATCGTTGATAGTTGCACTTCTTTCGGACTCATCCGGGGGCGACATTTGAGCACCTCCGTGCTCGGTGCAATGCAGGTAGACATAGAAGGCAACTTGGCCAACTGGATGGTGCCGGGCGGCAAGATTGCCGGCATGGGTGGTGCCATGGACTTGGTCTGCGGAGCTAAGCGTGTTATTGCCACTATGGAGCACTGTACCAAGGACGGCAGTCCGAAGATTCTGAAAAGGTGCACCTATCCCCTGACTGGACAGAAAGTCGTTTCCATGATCATCACAGAGTTATCGGTTTTTATGGTGACGCCGCAGGGCCTCGTGCTCACTGAGACTGCTCCCGGTGTCAGCGTACAGGAGATCAGACAAAAGACTGAAGCTTCTTTTGAGGTCAGTTCCGATTTGCAAGAGATGGTTCTTAACTGAGGAGACCTATATGCGCAAAATATCCGTCATCGGTATTGGCGAAACGAAAATGGGCAAACTCGCCGACCGTAGCCTGCATGACTTGATCCGCGAAGCGGGAAACAATGCCATCGCGGATGCCGGCATCGACAAAAAGCAGATCGATGCCTTGTACATGGGAAACTTCAACGGTTCGTATTTGTGCGGTCAAGGGCATATGGGATCGCTGGCCATTGAAGTGCTGGAACTGGGTAACATCCCCGCTGTGCGTACCGAAGGTGCTTGTGCTTCCGGCAGCTTGGCTTTTCGCATGGCCGTAATGAGCATCATGGCTGGTGTTTATGACATTGCACTTGTCGGCGGAGTTGAGAAAATGACTCATCAGTCTACACCGACAGTGACCACAGCCATTGCCTCGGCGATGGACTATGACTTAGAGGCTATGCAGGGTTTTACCTTTCCGGCCTGTTTCGCCATGATTGCCCACCGTTATTTTTACGAGTACCGCAACGTGAAGCGCGAAATGGGTTTGTGCGCTTATAACGCTCACCAGAACGCGCTGCTCAATCCTGACGCGCAGATGCAAAAGGACGTTCCTCTGGAAAAAATCTTAGCGGCTGACATGATCGCCTCTCCTCTATCGCTGTATGACTGTTCGCTGGTCACCGACGGGGCAGCCTTTGTCGTATTGGCTGCCAGTGACGTAGCCGAGAGCCTCGAATCGAAGCACCGCGCCGTTGAACTCGTCGGCTCCGGCCATGCGGGCGACACGCTCACTTTGGCCTCCAAGAAGGTTATCACTAGTTTTTCCGCCAGCAAGGCCGCTGCCGCCCAAGCCTACGGCCAGGCCGGCCTAAAGGCGGCAGACATCGATTTTGCCGAAGTGCACGATTGTTTCACCATCACGCAAATCATCAACACGGAAGACCTTGGCTTTTTCGATCCCGGCAAAGGTGCTGACGCCGTAGCTGAAGGTGTGACGGCACGCGACGGTAAAAAACCGATCAATGTCAGTGGAGGGTTGAAAGCCAAGGGACACCCAATTGGCGCTACGGGCATTAGTCAGATATTTGAAGTCGTTACCCAGATTCGCGGCAATGCCGGTAATCGCCAATTGAAAAAGGCGGATATCGGTTTAGCTCACAATCTGGGTGGTTCAGCGGGAACCTGCGTGATCAATATTTTCCGGGGGAGGTAAGTCATGGCAAGTGCAAGAATCTATACCTATTCGGTGCTTTTTTCGTCATCCAAGGAATTCGAAGATAAGGTGCCCTATGTGAGTGCCATTCTGGAAACGCCAGAAGGAAGTCGTTTCGCCAGCTTGTTGGTGGGTTACAAGCCAGACATGGAAATCTGCGTAGGTCAAGAGGTGAGAGAAATCGGACAGGGGGAAAATGGCATGCCAATATTTTCTTTCTAACTGAACAGAAAAGAAGCGGGACGTGTTCGGCTCGACTGAATAACTTGTTGACGTACCGGGGAAAAGGTCGGTTGAACACGGCCCAAGGGTATCTTTTCGTTCTACGAACGACAATTCTG
>JAISNE010000118.1 GCA_031276375.1 Accumulibacter sp. | reverse complement strand
GATTGCCCGCATTACGACGGTTCGGTGCTGGCGATTTTCCCCAGGAATCCGGCCGTGGACACGCGGGCATTGGCTTTGGCGCTCAATCGGGTAGACTGGGAGGACCTTGGTTTCATCTGCGATGGCCGTTTCCTGTTTACCCAGCGCAGCCTGGAACAAACCCTCCTGCCAAGAGCCTTCCGTTCTTTCCTGCCGGAAAGCGGGAAATCCTGGTGGAAAAAGCTCAAAAAACTGATTTGACCGCGAAGCGGCGACTGAAAACATCGGAACGGCCGTATTTTTGCCGTTCCGGAACGATTGGAGAATGACCATGGTGCCTCGCCTGACCACGGCCCTGACCGGCCCCCTGCTCGAACTCGAACGGAAGTTCATCGACGCCGCGCCAGAAATAGAATGCTGGCTGCGCGGCAAATGGCAGGAGCATACCCCGCCCTTTTACGGTTCGGTCGATTTGCGCAACGCCGGTTTCAAGCTGGCGCCGGTGGATATGAACCTGTTTCCCGGCGGCTTCAACAATCTCAATCCGGCTTTCCTGCCGCTGTGCGTGCAGGCGGCGATGACGGCGATCGACAATATCTGCCCGGTCGCCAAGCGTCTGCTGCTGATCCCGGAGAATCACACGCGCAATGTTTTCTATCTGCAGAACGTCGCGCAACTCCTCACCATCCTGCGCATGACCGGGCTCAACGTGCGCGTCGGCTCGCTGCTTCCGGAAATCGACCGGCCAACCCCGGTCGAGCTGCCCAACGGCGCGTCGTTGCTGCTCGAACCCCTGGTGCGCAGCTATTACCGGCTCGGAGTGGCCAACTTCGACCCCTGCGCCATCCTGCTCAACAACGATCTCTCCGCGGGCATGCCGAAGATTCTGCGCAATCTCAACGAACAGTTCGTCCTGCCGCCGCTGCACGCCGGCTGGGCGGTGCGCCGCAAATCCAATCATTTCGCCGCCTACGACGAAGTGGCGCGGGAGTTCGCCAGACTGCCCTGCATCGACCCGTGGCGGATCAACCCGTATTTCGGCGTCTGCGGCGATGTCAACTTCAATGACCGGCAGGGCGAGGACCGTCTGGCCGCCGAAGTCGACGCGGTGCTCGTCAAGATACGCGGGAAATACCGCGAATACGGCATCGAGGAAACGCCTTACGTGGTGGTCAAGGCCGACGCGGGCACCTACGGCATGGGCGTGATGACGGTCAAGGACGCCTCCGAGATCCTCGGGCTGAACCGCCGCCAGCGCAACAAGATGGCGGTCATCAAGGAGGGCATGAACGTCACCCAGGTGATTATCCAGGAAGGCGTGCATACGCGCGAAAACGTCGGCGACGGCGTTGCCGAGCCGGTGGTTTACATGATCGACCGCTACGTCGTGGGCGGCTTCTACCGGGTGCACGGCGAGCGCGGCAAGGACGAAAACCTCAACGCGCCAGGCATGCGTTTCGAGCCGCTGGCCTTCGAGACCAGTTGTTGCCTGCCGGATCTCCGCCAGACGCCGGACGCCCCGCCGAACCGCTTTTACGCCTACGGCGTGGTCGCCCGTCTGGCGCTGCTCGCCGCCTCGATCGAACTGGAGCGCAGCGATCCCGAGCGCCAGTCCGAATAGGCGGCGGGCCGCGCCCGACCCATGCAACGAGACAAACCCAAGGAGAACCCGCCCATGCGCATCGCCTTCATCGTCGACCCGCTCGACCTTCTGAAACCCTACAAGGATTCCAGCGTCGCCATGATGCGCGCGGCGCAGGAGGCCGGACACGCGGTGTTCGCCATCCTGCAGCCGTCGCTGCACTGGACGGCGCAACACGGCGTTTGCGCGCAAGCCACCGCCCTGACGCTGCTCGATGGCGATTCCGGCTGGTACGCGGAAGGCGCGGACGCGGTCCTGCCGCTGCGCGATTTCGGCGCGGTCGTCATGCGCAAGGACCCGCCCTTCGACATGGAATACGTCACCAGCACCTGGCTGCTCGAACGCGCCGAAGCCGAGGGCGCGCGCGTCTTCAACGGCGCGCGCGCGCTGCGCGACCACTCGGAAAAACTCGCCATCGCCGAATTCGCGCAATTCGCCGTGCCCACGCTGGTCGCGCGCGACGCGGCCCGCCTCGGCGAATTCATCGGCGCGCAGCGCGACGTGATCCTGAAACCGCTCGACGGCATGGGCGGCAGCCAGATATTCCGCGTGCGCGAGGACGACCCCAACCGCAACGTGATCGTCGAAACGCTGACGCGCGACGGGCAGCGCACGATCATGGCCCAGCGCTTCATCCCCGAAATCGTCGACGGCGACAAACGCATCCTGATCGTCGGCGGCGAAGTCGTCCCCTATTGCCTCGCCCGCGTCCCGATGGCCGGCGAGACGCGCGGCAACCTCGCCGCCGGCGGGCGCGGCGAAGCGCGTCCACTGACTCCGCGCGACTTCGAGATCGCTAGAGCGCTGGCGCCGGTGTTCGCCGAACGGGGACTGCTTTTCGTCGGCATCGACGTGATCGGCGACTGGCTGACCGAAATCAACGTCACCAGCCCGACCTGCATGGTCGAGGTCCGCCAGCAAACCGGCTACGAC
>JAISNE010000101.1 GCA_031276375.1 Accumulibacter sp. | reverse complement strand
CTGTCCTCTGTCCTCTGGAATATTGACGGCCTACCTCGCGCAACTTTGTATCAGGCCATGCTTTCGTGCCCCCTCTCGCTTTTTTCAAGACGAGGCGGTCAAAATACCCGTCATTCCCGCGCAGGCGGGAATCCAGAAAAGGCGCGGAATACTGGATTCCCGCCTGCGCGGGAATGACGGGCTGGGAAACGCTTCGGGTCATCCGATAATTTCTTCCCATAAATCGCGCCATTCCGGATTGCTTTCTTCGATCAGCCGCAATTTCCAGGCGCGAGACGAGACGGTCAAAATACCCGTCATTCCTGCGCAGGCGGGAATCCAGAAAAGGCGCGGAATACTGGATTCCCGCCTGCGCGGGAATGACGGGGTGGGAAACGCTTCGGGTCATCCGAAAATTCTTCCCAGAGATTGTGTCAAATTCAAGGTGACTGCCTGCTAGAAGCTGCCGGGATAGCCGCCGCCGTCGATCAGCAGATTCTGCCCGGTGATGTAGCCGGCCTGTGTCGAGCACAAAAAGGCGCAGTAGGCGGCGAACTCCTCGGGCCGGCCGTAGCGGCGCGCCGGATTCGCCGCGGCGCGTTCTTGCCAGATTTCGCCGAACGGGCGTCCCGTCCGTTCGGCGAGCGAATCGACGTGGCGACGCTGGCCGTCGGTGTCGAAGGGGCCGGGCAGCAGATTGTTGATCGTGACGTCGCGCTGCACGAAAGCGCGCGCGATGCCGGCGACGAAGCCGGTCAGCCCCGAGCGGGCGCCGTTGGACAGGCCCAGCTCGGGTTGCGCGATCTTCACGCTGCGCGAACTGATATTGACGATGCGCCCGAAGCCGCGTTCGGCCATGCCGTCGACGGTTTGCCGGATCATCTCGATCGGGCCGAGCATCATGACATCCAGCGCGGCGATCCAGTCGTCGCGCGACCAGTGACGGAAATCGCCGGGGATCGGCCCGTCGGCGTTGTTGACCAGGATGTCCGGTTCCGGACAGCATTCCAGTGCGGCGCTCCGTCCTGACGCCGTGCCCAGGTCGGCGGCCACGGTCTTGATCGTCATGCCGGTGGCGGCAAGGATTTCGCCGGACGCCGCCGCCAGCGTCCGCGCGTCGCGCGCGGCGATATGGACGCTGACGCCTTCATGCGCCAAGCGCGCGGCGACGGCCTTGCCCAGGCCGCGGCTGCCGCCCCAGACCAGCGCCGTCTTGCCGGCGATGCCAAGGTCCATCAGAGCTTGAAACCGTATTTTTGCGTAAGCCCGAGTTCCTTGACGATGCGCACGCCGGATGCCAGCGCCTCGCCTTCGAGATCGCGCAGGGGAGGCCGCAGACGGCCCGCCGGCAAGCCGACGGCCTTCATCAGCGATTTGACGGCGACCGGGTTGATGACCGAATACGTGAAGTGCAATAGCGGCAGCAGGCGCAGGTAGGCTTCGCGGAAGCGCGCGTCGTCGCCCGCCTCGCGCCAGGGCCTGGAGATCGCGGCGAGTTCGGCGGGAGCGATATTGCCGGTCATGTTGGCGGTGCCGTGGCCGCCGAGGCTCATGGTCGGGACGACGAGGCCCAGGTTCGGCGAGTCGCAGCACATGATCGAGACGTCCGGCCGACCGGCGATGACCTGCGCGACCTGGCCGACGCGCGTGGTCGATTCCTTGTGTACGACGTAGTTCGGATGCTTGAAGATGCGCAGCAGGTTGCTCCAGTGCAGGTCGGTCTTGACGCGCGGCGGATTGTTGTAGATGCCGAGCGGCAGGGCGGTGGCGTCGGCGATTTCCAGGAAGTAGCGTTCGATGTCCGCCTCGCTGGCGCAGATGTAGGCCGGCGCGGCGAGGATGGCGCCGTCGGCGCCGTTGGCCTGGGCGAACTTGACGTAATCGATGGTGGTCTCGGTATTGCTGCCGGTACAGCCGTAGAAGAGCTTCAGTCCGCCGCTCTTGAAGCCGGCGGTGCGGACGATGATTTCCCGGCGCTCTTCCGCCGAGAGCATCGATACTTCGCCGGTCGAGCCCATGATCAGCACGGCCGAGGTGCCGTTGTCCTCCTGGAACTCGAGCAGCGCGCGGAAGGCTTCGTAGTCGACGCGGCCGTCGGCGTTGAACGGGGTGATCAGGGCGACGAAGGAGCCTTCGATTTTCTGCTTGGACATGTTTTCCCCTGTGGTTTTTCCTTGTGACGGATGTGAAACGATGAATCAGGCGGCGACCTGATCCAGCGAAGGGGCCGGCGCTTTTCGCGCCGGCACGGCCTGGATCAGCGTGCGCGTGTACTCGTGCCGCGGCGACTCCCAGATGCGCCGGCGGTCCCCGTGCTCGACGAACTTGCCGTCGTGCATGACGAAGACTTCGTCGGCGATGTAGCGCACGACCGATAGATCGTGCGAGATGAACAGGTAGGACAGGCCGAAATCGCGCTTCAGGTCGACGAGCAGGTTGAGAATCTGCGCCTGGATCGATACGTCGAGCGCCGAAACAGGCTCGTCGCAGATCACCAGCGACGGCTTCAGGATCAGCGCGCGGGCGATGCCGATGCGTTGCCGCTGTCCGCCGGAAAATTCATGCGGGTAGCGGGCCAGCGACTGGCGCGCCAGGCCGACGCGATCGATCGCCTCGATGACGCGCGCCCGGCGTTCGGCCCACGGCAGGCCATGCACGCGCAGGACGCTGTCGAGAATGGTTTCGACCGAGTGGCGCGGGTTCAGCGAGGCGAAAGGATCCTGGAAGATCATCTGCACCTTGCGCCGAAGCGGGCGCAGTTGCGTTTCCGCGAGGTGGGTGATGTCCCGCCCGTCGAGCAGGATGCTGCCCTCGGAGGGTTCGAGCAGGCGCAGGATGGTTTTCGACAGCGTCGACTTGCCGCAGCCGGATTCCCCCACCAGTCCGATCGTCTGGCCGTGCCGGATGTCGAGCGACACGCCGTCGACGGCGGCGAGTTTCCCGCGCGGCGTCGGGTAGTGCGTGCGGATGTCGCGCAGGGACAGGATCGGCGTGACCGACACCGGCGGCGAGGGGATCCGCTGCGGCGAGGCTTCGCTCAGCCGGAACGTGGCCTCGCCGTCCTCGCCGGTTTCGTGCCGGATTTCCGGAAGGCGCGTGGAACGGTAATGCAGGTCCTGCTCGATATGCAGCGAGGCGCCGAGCAGGCCGCGCGAGTAGGGGTGGGCCGGATGTTCGAAAAGCCGTTGCGTCGGCGCTTCCTCGACCTTCCTGCCGGCGTACATCACGGCGACGCGGTCGGCCCATTGGCCGACGAGACCGAGATCGTGCGTGATCAGCAGGAGACTCATCGAGAATTCGCGGCGCAGCGTGTCGAGCAACTCCAGGATCTGCGCCTGGATCGTGACATCGAGCGCCGTCGTCGGCTCGTCGGCGATCAGCAGGCGAGGGCGGCAGGCCACGGCCATGGCGATCATCACGCGCTGGCGCTGTCCGCCGGACAGGTTGTGCGCGAAATCGCCGACGCGCCGCGCCGGTTCCGGAATCTTCACCAGATCGAGCAGTTCGACCGCGCGGTTTCTCGCCGCCCGCGCCGACAGGCCCTCGTGGCGGCGCAGCACCTCCTCCAGTTGATGCCCGATGGAGAGCACGGGATTCAAGGAAGTCATCGGCTCCTGGAAGATCATCGAGATCGCGCGCCCGCGCAGGTCGCGCATCCTGGACAGGGGCAGCGCCAGCAGGTCCACGCCCTCGAAAAGCAGCGTGCCGTCGACCCGGGCCGAGGGCGGCAGCAGGCGCATCAGCGAGAGCGCCGTGACCGATTTCCCGCAGCCGGACTCGCCGACCAGAGCCAGCGTTTCGCTGGCGCGGACGCTCAGATCGAAAGCGCGCACGGCCTCGTGGCCGGGAAAGGAAATGTTGAGCTGGCCGATTTCGAGCAGGGGGGTCATGGCGTGTTCCGCAAACGGGGATTGAGAGCGTCGTTCAGCGCGTCGCCCACCAGGTTGAGCGACAGCACCGCCGCGACGATCATCGCGCCGGGAAACGCGGTGAGGTACCAGGCCGTGCGCAACATCTCGCGCCCGGCGCCGATCATGCTGCCCCAACTGACCCGGTTCGGGTCGCCGAGACCGAGAAAGGACAGGGCCGATTCGTTCAGGATCGCGGTGGCCACCATCACCGAAGTGGTGACGATGATCGGCGGCAGGGCGTTGGGCAATATCTCGTGAAAAATGATGCGGGTACTGGAGTAGCCGAGGCTGCGCGCGGCCATCACGAAATCGGATTCGCGCAAGGAACGGAACTCGGCGCGCGCCAGGCGGGCGATGGTCGGCCACGAGGCGATGCCGATCGACAGCGAAATCAGGGGGACCGAGGGCTGCCCGATGGTGACCAGCACGATGACGAACAGGAAGGTCGGCATGGTCTGGAAGAGTTCGGTGACGTGCACCAGCAGATCGTCGAGCCGTCCGCCGAAATAGCCGGCGAGGGTGCCGATCAGCGTGCCGATGACGAGACTGATGCTCACCGCCGAGAAACCGATCAGCAGCGAGACGCGCGAACCGTGCACCAGGCCGGCGGCGACATCGCGCCCGAGCGAATCCGTGCCCAGGGGGAAATGCGCGTCCTGGCCGGGCCGCAGCAGCGGCTGGGCAACCATGTCGAGCGGATCGCCGGGGTAGAACAGCGAGGCGGCGCAGGCCATCAGCAGCATCAGCAGGAGCAGCGAGGCGCCCGCGACGCCGGCCGGATTGCGCAGGAAGGCGCGGATTTGCGGCGAGAATCGTCCGAACGGCGAGCGTTGCGGAGGTGTCTGGCCGGGGAGGGGCAGGGTGGGCAAGAGGGGAGAGGAGGCCATGTCAGCGGGGCTTTATGCGCGGGTCGAGCCAGGCGTGCAGGAGATCGACCAGCATGTTGGCGACGATGACGGTCAACGAGGACAGCAGCAGGATGCCAAGCAATACCGTGTAATCGCGGGCCATGACGGCTTCGAGCGCCAGCCGTCCGAGTCCCGGCCAACTGAACACGGTTTCGATGACCACCGCGCCGCCAAGCATCGTGCCGAGGTGCAGGCCGGCGACGGTGACGAGCGGCGCCAGCGCGCAGCGGAGAATGTGGCGCACGCTCACGACGAATGGCGCCAATCCCTTGGCGTGGGCGGTGCGCACGAAATCCTGGCGCGAGATTTCGAGCATCGAGGCGCGCACCAGGCGCGCGTAGATCGCCACGAAGAAGCCGGCCAGCGCGGTCACCGGCAATACCGCGTGCGCGGCGAAATCCTTGACGTGGGCCCACCCGCGCAAGTCCGCGCCGATGGTGATGTCGCCGCCGCTCGGCAGCCACCCGAACCAGACCGAGAAGACGACCAGCGCCATCAGGCCGATCCAGAATCCCGGCGTCGAGTAGAGCAGCAGGGCGGCGAGCGACAGCAGCCGGTCCGGCCATTGGCCGGCCCAGGTGGCCATGACCGCGCCGAGCGCGATACCGGCGGCGATGGCGATGAATTGCGAGAGCAGCATCAGGATCAAGGTGCCGGGCAGGCGCGACATGATCAGATCCATCACCGGGGCGTTGTAGCGGGGCGAATAACCGAGGCTGAAATGCGCCAGGTGGTTCAGGTAGGCCAGCAACTGGACGACGATCGGCTGATCGAGCCCGAAGCGGGCGCGCAGCATGGCCAGCCCTTCCTCGGTAATGCCGCCCGACTCGCCGGCGAGAACGTCGGCGGCATCGCCCGGCACCAACTGAAGCAGCAGGAAAACCAGGATGACGATGCCGAATACGGTGGGTATGGCCTGGAGGAAGGTTCGCCACAGGGTGGCGCGGACGCGCCCCAGCGCGCTCATCGCCGTCCTCGTCCATGAGTGGTTTTCGGTCCATGGGCGGGTTTCGGTATTTCCGCCCGATGCCGGGGCGCGGCGGAAGGATTCCTGGAAAACATGCGAAAGGTCCGGAAACGAAGGATTCAAAGTATTGCGGGAGTCCCGGCGCCGGACAAATAATAAAAACTGAGAAGCAAATACTGGAAATGGAATATCG
>JAISNE010000100.1 GCA_031276375.1 Accumulibacter sp. | reverse complement strand
GACCGCATCCAGCGTCAGGTGAGAAGCGAGGACTTGTCCGGTACGTTTGTTCACGACGGAATACATAGTTCGATCCTTTCTATCTGAGTTGTCCAGTCTTGCACATGAAGCCGCAACGTATCCCACCGCCGACGCCGAGCCTGCCTGAGCGTGGCCGGGCGAGGCAAGAAGCGGCCGGTACGCATCAAAAAAAATCCCACACCGTTCGGCATGGGATTCAAAATCCCATCTTTGCGATGGGTCAGGGAGGGTCAAACGTTGCCAGCGGGGGACGCTGAAGCAACGGGGGCATGATAGGGATTCCCTGAATGGGTGTCTGTTGGACATGTTTGGTGTTTCCGTAACGGAGTGTAATTGCTGGAACCGGCGCGTCCGGACGCAAGCCCGTCTTTGCGCGAGGCGCGGCGCGGGGAACGCCGCTCAGGCCACCGATGTCGGCGGCGATTCGCCCGTCGAGTCTAGCGGCTTCCCACGGGGCGCGCGCCATGCCGGCACCGTCCATGTCTGGAATCTCCGCACGGTAAACGGCGTCAGACTGGCAGCGCCTGCCCACTTACCACTCGCCGAACACCCGTTATCTCAACCCGCCCCGCGGACGCTTCGTCCATCGTGGAAGCGAAATTACCCGGTTCGAATCAACGGATCGGCCAGCCTTGCAGATGCCGCAAGGACAGCGTTTTCAGCGCGAGGATCCAGTCTTCGTTTTCGTTCAGGCAGGGGATGGGATAGAACTCCTGGCCGCCGGCTTTCAAAAAGAGGGATTTTCCGGTGATGGCGATTTCTTCGAGCGTTTCCAGGCAGTCGGCGGGGAATCCGGGGCACAGCACGTCAATGCGCTTGATCTTCTGCCTGCCGAGACTTTCGAATACCTCGGTGGTGTATGGCCGCAGCCATGGCGTGACGCCGAAACGCGACTGGAAAGAGACGGCGCAAAGCTCATCGCCGAGATTCAGCGAGCGCGAGAGCAGACGGCTCGTGAGCAGGCATTCGTCGCGGTACGGGTTGCCCCGTTCGGCGGGTTTGGCCGGGATGCCGTGGAAACTCATGATCAGGCGGTAGGACGATTCCGGACGGCCATGCGTCGCCCAGTGCCGGCGGACGCTGGCGGCGAGCGCCGCGATGTAATCCGGTTCCCTGGCGAAGCCGCGCACCATGCGCAGTTCCGGCCGGTTGCGCACCGTTCCGGCCCATTGGTAGGCCGCGGCGAGGGCGCTGGAAGTGGTGCTGGCGCAGTGTTGCGGATAGAGCGGCAGCAGCAGGATGCCCATGTATCCGTCGGCGGCGAGCCGGGTCAACACTTCAGGAATCGACGGCTGGCCGTAGCGCATCGCGTACTCGACGCGCACGCTGTGTCCCGATTGGCCGAGAAGGCCACGCAACAGCCTGGTCTGCCGTTCCGTGTGCCATTTGAGCGGCGAGCCTTCGGGTGTCCAGATGGCGGCATAGCGCTCGGCGAGTTTGCGCGGACGGAGTTTGAGCACGATGCCGTGGAGAATCGGCCACCAGAGAACCCGCGGGATTCGCACGACCCGCGGATCGGACAGCAACTCCTTGAGATAGCGGCGGATGGCCGGCGGGGTCGGCGCGTCGGGCGTGCCGAGACCGATCAGCAGCACGGCTGTCTTGCCGTTTCCCTCGGGACGCGGCGCGGGCGAGGGCGACGGGCGCGGCATCAGGGATTGGCCTGCTGGGTCAGTGCCGAGGAGAGCAGTTTGGCGGTGACGTCGACGATCGGGATGACCCGTTCGTAAGCCATCCGCGTCGGCCCGATGACCCCGACGGAACCGACGATCTGGCCGTCGACCGCATAGGGCGCGGTGACCACGCTGCATTCGTCGAGCTGCGCCAGCCCGGATTCCCCGCCGATGTAAATCTGGATGCCGTCGGCCTGGTGCGACAGATCGAGCAGTTGCATGAGCGCCGTGCGCTGTTCGAAGAGATCGAACAGCTCGCGCAGGCGCTTCATGTTGGAGGACAGTTCCTCGATTTCCAGCAGGTTGCGCTCGCCGGAGATGACGTACTGGTCGTCGGACTGATTCAGCGCTTCGTCGCCCGCCGCCAGCGCCGCGGCCATGAGGTTTTGCAGGTTGCCGCGCAGTTTGCGCAGATCCTCCCGGACGCGGTTGCGGATCTGTTCGAAGTCGTGGCCGGAAAAATACTGGTTCAGATAATTGGTGGCGACGACCAGTTCCGAGGCGGAGTAGGGGCGTTCGGTAAACAGGATGCGGTTCTGCACGTCGCCATCCATGGTCACCAGGATCAGCAGGATGCGTTTTTCCGACAGGCTGACGAACTCCATCTGCCGGATGCGCTGCGATTTGCGCCGCGGCGTGAACACGATGCCGGCAAAATGAGTGAATCCGGAAAGCAGTTGCGAGGCATTGTTGATCAGCTCCTTCGGCTGCGACGGATGCAGGCGGCCTTCGATGGCGTGGATTTTTTCGCTCTCCAGCGGCTGCGTGACCAGCAGGCTGTCGACGAAGAACCGGTAGCCGCGCGGCGTCGGCACCCGGCCGGCCGAGGTGTGCGGACTGGTGATGAAGCCCAGCTCCTCCAGGTCGGCCATCACGTTGCGCACGGTGGCCGCCGACAGATCCAGCCCCGA
>JAISNE010000097.1 GCA_031276375.1 Accumulibacter sp. | reverse complement strand
CTGGGCAGCGGGCTGTCCTGGCTGGCCTGGGCCTGCAAGATTCCGGTCATCCTGATCAGCGGCTTTTCCCTGCCGAACTGCGAATTCCACACGCCGTACCGCGTGTATAGCACGCACGGTTGCGCGGGCTGCTGGGACGAGGTGGCCGTCAACTTCGACCACCGGGATTTCTTCTGGTGTCCGCATTTCAAGGGAACGGAACGGCAATACGAATGCACCCGGCTGATTACCGGTCGGCAGGTGATCGGACATATAGACCGGCTCATGCGGGATCGCGGCCTGACGGCCCCGAATTCACGGGAAGGCGGCATGGTCGCCTCCTTGGCCGCCGAGGTCGGACGGCTGAACAATCAACGGGCGGAACAGGCAGTCGCGCAACTGGCCGCCGGCAGCCGGGAGATCGAACGCGTTTCGGCGATGCTGGAGGACGACGCCTGCCGTGAGCGGTACCTGCGGGAACTGCGTTTCATGGTGCTGCGTTGGGTGCTCAGGGACGACGCGACCGCGTTGCGTCTGGCGGGCAATATTTCACCCGAAGCGTGGGAAGCCGCTCTGGCCCGCGCGGACAAACTGCGCGCCGCCGGAGAACTGCCGGAGTTGGAATATCAGCCTTCCTCGGAATGGGTCATACCCTCGATGTACGCCAGCGTGTTTGTGCTGGAACAATACCGTTACGACGATGCCGTGGATGTGCGCGCGGGAGACGTTTTTCTGGATTGCGGGGCCTGTTGCGGCGAAACGGCGGTCTGGGCGCTGAACAAAGGCGCGGATAAAGTCTACGCCTTTGAGCCGAACCCGGAAGCGCAAAAATATCTGCTTGCCAACGCGGAAAAATACGGCCCCGACCGCATCGCCCTTGTCCCCTTCGGCGTGGGCGCGTCCGCCGGCCGCGCGGGCATGGTCACGGAAGCCGGCAACATCGGCGGCACCCGGCTGGTGGAGGCCGCGGACGGCGGCGTCCCGGTGACGTCGCTGGACGACTGGTGCCGGGAAAACGCCGTCAGGCCGGATTTCATCAAAATGGATGTGGAAGGCGCGGAAACGGCGGCCCTGCGTGGGGCGCGGCAAATCATAACGGAATACAAGCCCCGTCTGGCCATATGTCTGTACCACAGGCTTTCGGACATGTGGGAGATTCCGCTGCTGTTGCGGGAGATGGTCCCCGAATACCGGTTCTGGTGCCGCAAAAACGCTATTTTCGTGGAATTCGTGCTGTACGCTTCGGTCTGAAAACAACCGCGTCGCCCCCGCGCGCCATCTGCCCGCAAGGACGCGAATAAAAAACAGGCGGCGCTTCGCGCCGGAGGGTGCGCGCCCTCTCTCGCCCCTGCCGGGCGGGGGAGAGATTTGGTGGGGGTGCGCGAAGCGAACCCCGACATCGAATACCCCACCGCCTTGCGTCGGGGTTCGCTTCGCTCACCCCGACCTATGCGGGCTCTCGTCACAAGCGAGGGCGCGGCCCCGTGGCAATCCCCCTCCCCTCCCCCGTTTCCGCGAGAACGCCGTTTTTTCTGGGTACGCAAGGGTTGCCATGCGCGGAACCGCCATCTTCCGTGGGGGCGGGTTTGAACCCCGCCCCTACGGCGGCGCGCGGGGACGCACGGAACAAACCTGCGGGCAGGATGCCCGCGCTCCCGGAATATCTGCCCGCTGTGTGGGTACCCATGTTCATGCGCGAGCGCCCTTCCCCGACGGACACCGCGCCTTGCCAGCGACGGCAAGCCGCGTCGCGCGGCGTCCGCGGGGAAGGCGTGCGGTCATTATTTCCTTTGGCCTTCGGCCTTTCCGTCTTCCACCGTCACCGTCTCTCCGCCTCCGGCCAGCCCGTAGATCATCGGCTGGTACATGTCCTCGGCCCAGGTCGGCGGAACCACGAAGCGGCCCGGCGTGACGACGCGCGCGCGGTAGAAGAGGTTCATTTCGCCTTCGATGCGCATCGCGGCGACGAAGCGGTCGTCGCGGAATTCCTGGTGCTTGATGCGCGTGTCCCGCATCGCCTGGCGGATGTCGATACCGCCGATCTTCAGCGCGTTCTGCTCGCCCTGCGCCAGATTGGCGTTTTCGATCTCGATGCCCGCCGGGACGTAATCGACGATCAGCGCGTTGGCGTGGCGTCCGCGCGTCTTGACGTTGACCCGCACGATCAGGGATTCGCCGACTTTCAGCGCGCGCGCGCCGGCTCCGGAGGCGAGCGGCAGGCCGTCGGCGGTGTACCACTCGCGCTTCAGGTCGAAGGCGTCGCGCCGCGCCGCCGGCATGCTGGCCGGGTTGCCGCTCAGGGCAAGTTCGACGAACAGGCGCCGCGAGTGCGTGTTGGTGAGCTTGACGCCCGCGGCGAGGCGCTCGGCGGTCAATTCCGCGAACTGCGTGCCGCGGCCGCCCAGCGTTTTCGGGTGGCCGGAGAGTTCGGCCGACCATTCGCCGGCTTTCTGCCCGGCGAAACCGCGCCCGAGCAGGAAGACGGCCAGCTTTTCCTGGGTGCTGAGGTAGTGTTTTCTCTCGATTTCGCCCGCCACCTGCGTGACCAGGTTTTCGCGCCCCTGCGGATCGAGGCCGTGCCTTTGCAGCAGCACGTAGATCAGCGCCGCGTCGCGCAGGGTGCTGCCGTAGTCGCCCCACCACCGGTCGTCGTACAGGCGCGATTTCACCAGCGCGGCATTGATGTTTTCCACCGCCCGCGGCTCGTCGCCCATCAGCTTGAGCGCCAGGCCCAGGTAGGCGAGGCTCAGGCCCGAATACGCCTGTTCCCTGGATTCATGCATCTGGCGCAGGGTGGACAGCGGCGCCTTGCCGTGGCGCGCCAGCACGTAGGCGCCGTAGGCGAGCACGCCGAAACGGCCGGAACCGGCGTAGCGGTAGTCGCGCCAGATGGCGTTTTCGTTGTAGACGAGCGCGCCGCGCGGCAGTCCGGCGACGCCTTCCTGCAAACCGCGCAGCAGGAAATCGACGGCCTTGTTTTCCATCTCCGCGGGCACGGTGAATCCCTGTTCGCGCGCGTCGAGCAGGAAGTGGGCGACGTAGGCCGAGAGCCAGTACTGGTATTCGGACGCGCTGCCGCCCCACAGGCTGAAGCCGCCGTTGCCGGCCTGCATGCCGGCCAGACGGGCGATGGCCTTGTCGAGCATTTCGGCGCGCTGCGCCAGCGTGTAGGTTCTGAGGCCGAACTGTTTGGCCGCCGCGTCGTCGATGAAGACGTGCGGATACGCCGTGCTGGTGGTTTGCTCGACACAGCCGTAGGGGTAGGTGAGCAGTCCGCGCACGGCGTTCTTCACGTCGATCGGCGCGCGGTCGGAAACCGACAGCGTCGCCGAGACCGTCTGGCGGAGCAGGCCGGAAAGCCCGGCGTCCTTGATTTCCAGCGTTTCGCCGGGGGCGACGTTGTAGCGTTTCAGCACCGTCTGGCGCGGCGTCGCCGCCTGCACTTGCAGCGGGAAGCTGCGTCGATGCTTCATGCTCGGGCTGTCGATGTCGATGCCAACTTCGGTCAGGCCGTTCGCCGTGCCGGCTTCGAGCGGGATGCGCAGCACTTTCTTCTGCTGATCCTTGAGCCTGATTTTCTGTTCGCCGTCACGAATCACCAGGCCGTCGTCGTTGCTGACCTTGATCGCCACCTCTTGATCTTCGCCGGCGAGGTTCTGCACGTCGAGCGCGAGCAGCGCCGAATCGCCGACCGACAGAAAGCGCGGCGTCGCCAGTTCGACGACGAGCGGCGCGGCGAGGGTGACCTCGGCTTCCCGCATGCCGAAGCGTCCGCCGGCGGAGGCCACCGCCATCAGCCGCAGGCTGCCGTTGAAATCCGGCGCCGGCAGGGAAATCTCGGCCTCTCCGTTCCCGTCGAGCGCCACCGGGCCGCTGAAGAGGTCGACCAGCAGCACCTTCTGCGGCATGCTCCTGGTCGGTTCCGGCGCGCCGTCGCCGCCCCATTTGAGCTTGCCCTTGCGCCCGGCCATCTTTTCGATCAAGCGGCCGTAGATATCGTACAAGTCGTGCCCGTAGCGCAGCTTGCCGAAGAAGAAGCCGAACGGATCCGGGCTGGCGAAGCGGGTGATGTTGAGGATGCCGGCGTCGACGGCGGACAGCGTGACCATCGCCGTCTCGCCGGCCTCGGCGCTGGCGGCTCCGGCCAGCCCCGCGACCTTGACCTTGACCTTGAGCGCCTGGTTCGGCTCCATGCGCTTCGGCGCCTGCAGCGTCACGTCGAGCTTGCGCCCGCCGCGCTCCAGCGGCAGGTAGGCGAGGCCCAGCGCGCGCGCCGGGGTGACGCCGAGGTCCTTCTTGCCGGTGACGCCGGGGCGCAGAACCATCGCCGTGACGTAGAGGTCGTGGCGGCGCCACGCCTTGTTGACCGGGATGTCGACGGTGGCGCCCTCGGCGCCGACGGTGAGGCGCTTCATCCACAGCAATTTGTCGCCTTCGACGGTAATCAGCGCCTCGCCGGCGTGCGGCGGGGTGATCGTCAGCTTCGCCGTTTCGCCTTCGCCGTAGCCCGGCTTGTCGAAGCGCAGCGCCACGCGGTCGGGGCGCACGCCCTGCGTTTCATCGTCCCTGGCCGACCAGCCGGCGTAGAAGCGGAATCGCGCCGTCAGCCCGGTCTCGGGATCGAGCACTTCGACACGGTAGCGGCCGTATTGCACCGGCACGGCGAACGCGCCGCGACCGCCCGCCGGAACCGAAACCTGTGTGGTCAGCGTCAGTTCGTCGGTTTCGGTGAAACCCGAATGCCAGCCGCGCTCATCGTCGAATTGCCAGTAGTAGCGGCGGTTCTCGCGGTACAGGCGCACCGGCAGGTTGGCCGCGGCCTGGAGATTGCCCGCGGCGTCGGCGCGCACCACGTCGAATTCGACCGGCTTGCCATAAGGCGCGTAGGAACCGGCGAACAGCGGGCGCAGGCCGACCAGCGCCGGCGCGGGCCACCAGGTGCGCTCGATGCTGCGCACCACCGGCCGGCCGCCGGACTCCAGCAGGCTCAGCGTGGCGCGCACGGTGAAGGGCGAACGGCGCCCTTGCAGCGAAGCGAGATCGACATCGACGGTGGCATTGCCCTCGCCGTCGAGATTCCGTTCGCCGAGTTCCTGGCGCGCGCGAACGCTGTCTTCGTTGGCGTCGCCGAAGATGAAGCCGGGCAGTTCCCTGGCGAGCGGGTTGCGGTTGCGCTCGGTGTTGACCACGCCGAGCAACTGGTTGTCCGCGGCGGGCGCGCCGTAGAGATAGCTGCCGGTCACGCCGATCTTCCAGTTCTTCTCGCCGGAAGCGGCGTCGAGCCAGTCCGCCGCGCTGCTCAGGTCGAGCTTCATCCGCTCGGGCAGGAATTCTTCGACACCGAAGCGCATGACGGTGCCCGCCCGCTTGTCCGCCGGATCGGCGCGCAGTTCGAGATTCCAGAAACCGGTCGCCGCGTCGGCGGGCAACTCGATCGTCTGCCGGTAATAACCGGCGAATTTTTCCTGCGCCGACCACGAGGCGGTCCACTGCGCCTTGCCGTCGGGACGGCGCAGGATCGCCTGGATCGGCTGCGCCGGCGCCGGCCGTCCGTCCGCGTCGCGCGCCAGCACCGAAACGTCGAAGCTCTCGCCGGGGCGGTACAAGTCGCGCCCGCTGTAGGCGAACAGCCGCAGCGGCGACGAAGTCAGCCCGCCGATGTCGAACTCGGCGAGATCGAGCGCGGGTTCCTTGAGCGCGATCAGCGACATCTGCCGGCCTTTTCTGGCGATCACGACCCTGGCGTCCTTCGGCCGCTCGGCGAAGGCGGCGCGGCCGGCGGCGTCGGTCTCGCCAAACGCCAGCGTGCGGTCGTCGCCGCCGAGCCAGCTCACTTCGACACCGGGCACGGCCTTGCCCGTCGCCAGCGAACTGACGAAAGCGTCGGCGCCCTGGCCGGCGTATTGCCGCACGTGCAGGCCGAGGTCGCTGATATAGAAATACGTCGTCTGGTATTCGCCGCGGAAGCGGTTGGGCTGCGACATCACCGCGAGGTAGATTCCCGGCTCCTTGAGTTCGGGAATCGTCTCGACCGGAATGAACGTGACGCCGCGCCGGTTGACTTTCGCCTCGGTCAGGAAACGGCCGATGAAAACGCTCTCGGTCATCCTGTGGAACTGCTCGATCGTCCAGCCGCCGACCATGCCCTTGAGGTTGGTGTAGCCGCTGTAATAATAGTCCTCCTCCTCGCAGTCGCCGCAACCGCCGTTTTCTCCATCGTCCCCATCGTCCTCATCGTCCTCGTTGACCACGCGCCGCGGCGCGAGTCTGGTCTTGCCGGCGATGACCTGTTCGAGAAACTTTTCGGTTTGCTCGGATTTCACCCTGAGAAACTGGATATCGACTTCCGGCACATTGACCGTGATGACCGGCAGCCCACCGTTCTGCGCCGCCGGCAGCACCATGCCGCGGCTGGCGAAGTAAAAGGCCGGCGACACCGCCGCCGTGCGGATCGAAAAACGCTCCTCGCGGGCCAGCCGGGCGCCGTCCCTGGCCGCCAATCCGGCGTGCACGCGCACGACGTAACGGGTCTGCGGCTTGATGTGCGGGAAAAACACGAGGCGCGGATTTTCCCCGACGACCCAGGCGCCGGATACCGGCTTGCCGCCATCGAGCGCCGTATCCGCCGGCGCGCGGCTGACGCTGTCCGCCGCGTCGGGCTTGGCTTCGGAGGAATCCTCGGATTCGTCCCCCTCGTCCGCCGTTTTCTTCTTGTTGACGTCGAGCGGCATTTCGAGCACCTGGAGATACTTCCCGTAGTCATTTTTTGCGTCGAGCGGCAGGCTGAACGAAAGCCCCAGCGCGGGCGAACCGTCGAGTTCCCGATGCGCCCCGTCGATCACCTCGAAAGGAAGGTTCGCGGCGGCGGGCGCCGCTTTCTTTCCCGCCGCGCGCGCTCCGTCAGCGGAAAGGATCGCCGCGGCCAGAATCAGCGGCAGCGCGAAAAGGGCAAGAACACGGCCCGTTGTTTTGGTCATGGATAACATGGCAAGACTTCCAAAAAAAGTGTTCCGATTGTAGATGCGCGGCTTCGTTTGCGCCACCCACGGAAATCATCCGTGTCAAGAGCTTTCGACCCTGATGTTTCCCCTCGAATTCACGAAGAATTCATGAAAAGAGGAAAGGCTTGAGAGTCCGCCACGGCAAACAGAGGAGAGCATTTCCGAGAGAGGAAAGGGAATGCCAATGCAACCGACGTTCTCGTCAGCGATGCTTTTTTGCGTCCAATTTCCGGTTGTTTCACGCCAACCCATGCGATGCCAAGTTGCCGCCAAACCATCGTGACACGCCAAAAATGACGGCGGTACGGACAGAGGACAGAGGACAGAAGCCTGACGACAGTAATATTTGCGGCGCGAAGCGCCGGTACCCGACTGTCCTCTGTCCTCTGTCCTCCGACCCCGTCTCGCCCGCTTCGTGGGACTCTACAAAAATGACCGCAATCCCGATACGTCAGACTTACATATCAACGGTCTATTGAGCGCAACTTGGTATGAGCCGCCCCTTCGTACCCGTCATACCAAGTTGCGCTCAATAGGCCATCAATACTCAAGTCCGACGTGTCA